>DLIO01000040.1 GCA_002483765.1 Lentisphaeria bacterium UBA7640
AAATACGCCCGTAACGTAAATGAGATCAATGAGCCAGAGTTGCCTCCATCGCTCTAACGTTCATGAAAATGATGGTAAGACATGTGATGAAGGTATTGGTTTAACACTAAGACATTGTATTAAGCGAAGAATGAAGCTTATTGTTTATTAGGGGTATTTGATAATAGCCAACGGTAGGAGGGGGATTTTAATGAACAAGTTCTATATTGTTGTTATTGTAGCACTGCTTGGCAGTGGGGCTTATTCTGGGTCCATGAACTCTTCCGTAAAATCGGTGGCAGTCAGTCGAAACAGCCATACAATTCAAACGCGCTGTTCATTATGCGATGGCACTGGATTTTCCGCCAACAGCAAGGGCGAAAAAGGCAAGGGGACGTATACATGTAGCCACTGCAAAGGGACAGGAAAAATCGGAGGTCATTTTACTGCCGTAAATACTTCTGCAAACTCGGGAACAGTCAGTCAAATCAGCCATGCAACGCAAAGCCGTTGTTCATTGTGCGATGGCACTGGGTTTTCTGCCAATAGCAAGGGCGAAAAAGGTAAGGGCACATACACTTGTGCTCATTGCAAAGGGACTGGAAAGATTGGAGGTTTTCCTGCAACTGTAAACAGTTCGACAAAACCAAAAACAATCAATCAAAACATCCATAAGATCCAAGTTCGTTGTTCGCTATGTAATGGCACTGGATTTTCTGCCAACAGCAAGGGAGAAAAAGGCAAAGGGAAATTCACCTGTACTCATTGCAAAGGCACTGGCAAACGCTGAATTATTCCATCGTTTTCCCGTTAATGCCATTTTTTAAAGTTATTGCTTGATAAAGTGTGAAGGATGTCTTGTGGAGAGAGGAGATTGGTAGCGGGTACTGGATTTGAACCAGTGACCAATGGATTATGATTCCACTGCTCTACCACTGAGCTAACCCGCCAACTTTGTGGAATAATTAAGATACTGCGATCACTAAATTTTACAAGTTGTTTTTTTAGGAAAAACCAATTAAATCTGTGGAGTAACTATTCATGTCTTTCAGGATAATATCTCCGCGGAATAAGAACCAGCGATGGTTTTAAAGGTGAAGAACAAACACCATAGCATTCGCTATTTCCCCAGCTCCCCAGCTCCCCAACTCCTCAACTCCTCAACTTTTCAACTCATTATAAATGGGCAAGTCCACTATTGTCCTTGCGGGATTATGAGCAAGTGTGCATCTTTGTGGCCTTTCTGAAATGGCTTTTCACAATGAAAGATATATATTAATTTTTAACGCTTAAAACTGATAAAGGGATTGTGAAGATGCGAACAATTGGTAGAGTGGCCAACCTTAAAGAACGGATTCTGCATGATATTCGTTCTGGAGCATTGCGTAGCGGTGATAAGATTGCTTCCCGGCATCAATTTATGATGAGATATCGCTGTGCCCGTGGTAGTATTGATCGTGCCATCAAAGAATTGACTGATGATGGTTTTTTGTATTCGCGCCAAGGTGCCGGAACTTTTGTGGCTGAGCGCAATGAGAATGGGCGAAAAATCGAAAGAGTTTATATCGTTGGACAGTTTGAGCGAAGTTATCTCAATAGAGCTTCGTTTGAGCCCAGCTCGGTTGCTTCGGGAATTCAGAGTTATTTGGATTGTATGTTGTGCCGGATAGAAGATGCTGCAATGAACTTGAATACGATGGCGCGGAACGGTAGTGCGGTGATTTGGGATCGTCCCGATTATCAACAGCTGTTGTTAATGGAATTCTTGCGCAAGGCGAATGTTCCGCAACTGCTATTGCATCGTAATTTTGGTGATTACGAGTCTATTTCGACCGATAGCCGCGCTGGTATCAACGAAGGGTTGGAGTGGTTAATTGAGCACGCTGGTTCAGAAATTGCCTATATTTCAACTCGAAATTCATTAAAATATCCATATGTAATGGAACGAAAAATGAATTTCTTTGAATTGGCGATACATAATTCCGCAACAATTCCACCAGATCAGTTGTTTGTAGATTGGGAGCGCGAGCCTGAGTTAAGCATAAATATGGTTGCAGTAGCTGAAACTATTTTTAAGAATCCAAGGCCTTGTCGTGCGATTTATCTAGATTATGCGCCATGGTGCGGCGCGTTTTTACGTGAAGCCGCGAGATTGGGACGATTGCCAGGACGGGATTTTTGGTTACTGGTGTTTGATTCTGATGCCAGCGGATTTAAACAGCCTGGAGTAGCCATGATACAACAAGATCACGAGATATTAAAAAGTAAGATAATCGACTGGACGCTGGGAAAAAATGTGGCGCCGTTGAATTTTAAAATAAAACCAAAATTAATTAAAAACGAGGATGAAAAATGAAAAAGTTACGATTGGGGTTTGTTGGAACTGGTGGAATGGGCAAAGCCCATATACAATCTGCAAAAGTGGCTAAAAATGTTGAATTGACCGCTGTTTGTGATATAAGAAAGGATGTGGCTGATGCTGTTGGTAAAGAACACAATGTACCGGTTTTTTACAATCACCATGATTTGTTCAAATCAGGATTGATTGATGCCGTGATGATTGTAACGCCACATTATGCTCATACGACTGTGGCGATTGACGCATTTGCTGCAGGATATCATGTTATTAGTGATAAACCGGTAGCAGTTCACAAAGCAGATGGAATGCGGATGCTTGAGGCGCAAAAAGCCGCCGCAAAAAAATTTGGTGTTATGTTCCAACTGCGTACAAGTCCAGCCAATCAAAAATTTAAAAAATTGTTAGAATCTGGAGAGTTGGGGGAAATCAAGCGCATTAACTGGATAGTTACAACTTGGCTTCGCACTCAAAAATATTTTGACAGCGGTGATTGGCGCGCTTCGTGGCGCGGCGAAGGTGGTGGTGTTTTATTGAACCAATGTCCACATCAGCTGGACCTTTTTCAATGGTTTTTCGGTATGCCTAACAAAGTGACCGCCTTTTGTCATCTTGGCAAATACCATGATATTGAAGTGGAAGACGAAGTAACCTCTTACATGGAGTTTCAAGACGGTAAAACGGCGGTTTTTATCACTTCAACTGGTGAAGCGCCTGGGACAAATCGTTTGGAAGTTGTTTGTGATCGAGGGCGCCTAGTTTTAGATGAAGGGGTGTTGACTTTTAAGCGCACCGAATCGTCGGTGAGCGAAATTATTGCAAAATCATCGGAGACTTTTCCCGCGGTTCCGATATGGGATGTTACTATTCCGACGGCATCAAATGATATTTCGGCGACTGAGGTTTTTGAGAAGTTTGCGAATGCGGTGTTGAATGATCAAGAACCGCTGGTGAGTGGCGCAGATGCACTTAATGGATTAGAACTTGGTAATGCGATGATGTTGTCATCCTGGCTGAAGAAAGAGGTTGAATTGCCGATCGATGCAGAACTCTACGAACGTGAATTAATGAAGTTAGTCAAAACTTCGCGTTATAATCCGGCATGAATTTAATAACCTTTTGAAGACGTCAAAGTTATAGGAATCGAGATAAAAAATGACGTAACTGAGGTTTTGAATTCACGCGCGCATAATGCGCGCGCGAATTAAGACGATATTTATGGCGTGATAAATTATTCTGTGATTTCAGGAAGAACTCTGAATATTGGTGATGGTTATTTTTCGTGAGTCATCGTCAATGTTTTCAATTTTGATATTGATGGTGTGCGGTGGCAGGATTGTTGAAATACGATTTGGCCATTCGATAACAGACCATGATTCGGGATCATTGAGATATTCGTCAATGCCAAAATCAAGCGCTGCACGGACATCGTTAATGCGGTACAAATCCATGTGGAAAAAATATCCTCCGTCAGGGCAGGGGTATTCTTGAATAATAGTGTAAGTAGGACTAGAAACGGGTTCGGTGATGTTTAACCCACGGGCAAAGCCGCGTGAGAAAACAGTTTTTCCGGCTCCCAGATCGCCATTAAGTGCCACGACCGAACCACGTGGTAAAGTTTGGGCCAATGAGTAAGCAAATTGTTCGGTTTCCGCTTCGGAGTTGCTGATTATTTCTTTAATTATTGTGGTGTTCATAGCCAGTTTTTAGCCCTTTCAGTAAATTACGTCCATCAGAAGAGGTGACGCCAGCTCCAGATTCGAACTGTCCAATGCGAGTAAGTTTGGTTTCAAAATTCCAATTGCGTTCTAACACTTCGGAAAAAGTCGGTGACACAGTAAATAACAGTTCATAGTCTTCGCCATCGCTGAGGGCGGAGTTGATATCTGCTCCTGAACGCAGCGGAATGGCACTTAGATCAAGAATAAGTGCTAGGCTCGAGGCTTTGGCGATGCGTGACGCGTCGAGTAGCAAACCATCGCTAACATCAATCATGGCAGAACTAAAGTTTTTTGCTAAGAATTTCCCTTCAGGCAAGCGCGGCGTGAAATCGAGATGATGTTCTGAATGTAGTGAATTACCAAAGAAGCCGGTAGCGTAGAGCAGATCGCCAGGTTTCGCGTTGGCGCGCAAGCAAGCACGCCCAAGCGGACAGAATCCTAGGATGGTTAGTGACATGACATCTTTAACCCCTTCTGCAGGAAGCGAACTGAGATCGCCACCACAGATTGAAACGTCCCAACGGCGGGCCTCCTTCTCTAATCCTTGATAAAATTTGTTAAACCATTGATCATCACTGCGGTTTGATGCTAATGCCAAAAGCGCATAAGTTGGAACGCCGCCCATTGCGGCAATATCGCTGAGATTGCGTTTTAACAGCTTGGCGGCGATGCGTTCCGGTGCGATATTCGGATAATAGTGAATTCCTTCGGCTAATTGATCGACGGCTGCTAGCAGGCAAGTCTCGTCCAAGTCAATAACGGCACAATCATCGCCGGGGCCAGTGGAGATTTCGGGGCGTTGTTGGAATATCGGCAGGATTTTATTCAGGATTTCAATTTCTTTCATGATTTTTAACCGTTGTTTTAGCACGCAGCGATTGCGGGATTGACGTTTGTGATGGTAGATTTTGAAGATGAATTTTTTGTAATTTGGTCATTTGGGTTAATGGTTCTAAATTATTGATTGGACATTCCGAAAGCCATATTTCACGTATCGGAAGGGAAATTAATGGCTCTAGTGAAGATATCGGAGTTTTCTCTATTTTCAATATCTGTAAATTGGGCAGACCGGCAAGTGGTTTCAGTGAAGTTATTGGACATTGAGTGATGAACAGCGATTGGAGTTGGCGACATTGGGTAAGCGGTTCCAAACTGGTGATCGGGTTTCCCCCCACAAACAAGTGTTGAATTTTTAGTCCGGCTAGTGGTGCGAGGTTACTGATTTGATTCAGAGTCAAATTTAATGTTTTGAGGTTTTGACATTGTGACAATGGTGAGATTGAGTTTAGCGGACAATTAATTAGCTCTAATTCTTGGACATTCAAAGTGGCCAAAATTTCCAAATTGAGCGGTGTATCTGAGTTTATAACAAATAGTGATTCAATGCGAGAATCCTTCAAGAAATCAAGACTTTGTGGTGCGGAGATGGTCAGGGTTTTTAAGTTTTTTAAACGATTTAATGCCTGAAGATTAAGGGCCGGCGAAAAGCGCAATGAAACGGTTTTAACTGGGATTGGCGGCATTGTTTGTAAATCTAAGTCTGTACAAGCATTGAGTTCAAGATTTTTTAGCTTTAGCGCATGACTCAAAAATGAAAAATCATCAATACCGGAACAGTACTCCAGTGTGAGTATTTCTAAGCTTGGCAATGTTGGAAATGGAACGGCGATAATGGCATTTTGGATGGAAAGTTTTTTGAGCGGCAGGTCAGCCAAAGCATTAGGCGCAAGAGTGCAAGATGCAGGAGTTAAAAAACGGATTAATAAATTTCGCAGATTTTTTTGTTGCTCAATTCCATTCAGATTGATTTCTGTGTTGCTGAATATCTGAAGTGATTCGAGTTTTAAATTGGAGATGAAACTAAGGTCGTCAAACTGCACACGGTCAAAAATTAGTTCGGTAATGGATAAATTCGTCAGGGTTTGAAGATTTGTCAAGCGTCCGCCTCGAAATAATAATCTCAAGGTGTTTGGCGCAGATGGCAACAATTCAAGAGTTCCCTCGTCCCATTGCGGATTATTTTCGCGGAATTCATCTATTATCGAACCGAGTTTCAAACGCACCGTTTCAGAAATTTGCGGTGCAGTGGAAGAACAAGCGGTTAAAAAACCAGCAATCAGAGCGACTGCGCAGATTTTAATTACATGACGTCGTTTAGTTTTGTTAAATATTATCGTGGAAATAATGGATGTTAAAATACACGCGAGCATAATGCGCGCGCGTATTTTAGACACAGAAATTTTCACGAAATTGTGTGGCATTTTTCTAAGTTATGCATTCACAGCTTGGCGCAGAATTCCGCAAGGCGTTTAACCGCTTTTTTGATAGTACTATCATCACAAGCGTACGATAAACGAATCGTTCCTTCGGCACCGAAACCAGTTCCGGGCACCGCAGCGACTTGAGATTCTTCAATTAAGCGATCGCAAAACTCGACACTGGAGATTCCAAATGATGAAATATCAATCATCACGTAAAATGCTCCGGAAGGACGAGGCGTGCTAATGCCTGGAACCTCGGCCAACAGGTTACAGATTAAATCGCGGCGCTCGGCAAAAATGAGGCGCATCTCTTCGCACTCTTTATCCGCTGCTTCTAGAGCTTTCAATCCGCCATACTGAGCGAAAGTCGTAGCATTAGAGGTTAAATGACTCTGGAGTGATCCAATTTTCTCGACAAGCCATTTTGGTGCGGTCAGATAACCTAAACGCCAGCCAGTCATCGCGTATGCTTTGCTGAAACCATTAACCGTAATGGTTAAGTTGGCGATCTCGTCATTAAGCGACGCAATACTAACATGCGGTTTATCAGCGTCAAAAACTAGCTTTTCGTAGATCTCATCGGACAAAACCATGAAATTGCGGCGCACCGCGATTTCTGCGATTTTTTCAAATGTTTCACGTCGGTAAACCGCTCCAGTCGGGTTGGAGGGTGAACACAAGATCATTAATTTAGTTTTTTCAGTGACTGCAGATTCGAGATCCTTCGGGTCAACTTCGTAGTTGTTTTCCGGCAAGGTATTGACGAATACACAGGTGGCACCGGCTGCTTTGACCATTTGAGGGTAACTGACCCAGTAAGGGGCAGGAATAATTACCTCATCACCAGGGCCACAAAGTGCGGCGATAGCGATAAAAACAGAAAATTTAGCACCAGGTGAAACTACAACTTGAGCAGCGGTAGTGTTGATTTTGTTGTCTTTTAGAAATTTTTCAGCGATGGCTTTGCGTAGTTCAATAATACCATTTGCTGGTGTATAGGTGGTTTTCCCTGACAGCAATGCGTCGATGCAGGCTTGTTTGATGACTTGAGGGGTTTCAAAATCGGGTTCTCCGGCTGACATGACGCAGACATCAACGCCTTTGGCTTTGAGTTCTTTTGCTTTGGCAGAGATGGCCAAAGTCTCGGATGCGCTTAAATCGCCCATGTTGCCAAGTGTGGTCTGGAGGTCTTTCATAATTTGCTTCCTTTTGTGGTTTGGTTTTTATAGTTCGTTTTGGATTTCGGAATCTACAGCCCAAAAAGCCTATAATATAGTGACAATTAGCTTTTTTACGAAAGAAAAAAAGATAAAAACTGAATTAAATTTTAAAGACCTTTACCATTTTTTGTATTTAACCCATTGATCGCGCAACTCTTTTCCGTGTGCAAACTCTTTTTCAAACTCATCGAAGTTACCGCTTTCAATAATTTCACGAAGATGTTTCCAACGTTTCTCAAACTCTTTGATAGTGATTAATACTGATGCTTGATTATTTTCAATAATTTCACGCCACATGCGCGGTGATGATGATGCGATACGCGAGGTATCACGAAAACCAGTTGCACATCCAGAATAACGCTGTTGCTGCTGTTCTGGAGGGCAGTCCAGCGCGGTCTGGGTTAACGCTAGCGCTAACAGGTGTAGCAGGTGACTAGTACTGGCGACCAATTTATCGTGCTCTTCTACCTCCAGCTCCACCGGTTTAACCCCGATCCCACGCCAAAATTCGATAATGGTATTGAATGCGTCTGGATCAGTATTTTCAGTACGAGTGACGAATGATTCAGCATTTTTATAAAGCGTCGGGAATGCCGCTTCATGACCACTTTTTTCGGTTCCAGCCATCGGATGACTACCGACGAAGTGAACTCCACGCGGTTGCAGGAGGGGTTCGGCGTGTTCAACGATAGATTGCTTGACGCTACCAACATCTGTGACTATGCTGCCGGAGCGCCACGCCGCAGCGTGCTTTTCGATAAACGTTTTTATCGCGGGAATTGGCAAGCAGAGCACCGTCAAATCTGCTTTTTTTAAAATTTCATCAACATCGTCAGAAGTCTCTTCAATGACGTCATTAGCGATTGCCCAGTTTCTGGTTTCCGCTTTTCTTGCCCAACCACTGCGATGCCACGTGCCATTGCGTAGCGCCATTCCGAGCGATCCGCCGAGTAGCCCAAGCCCGATAATTGCAATGCGTTTGTCGTCAGATTTGATTGTCGTCATTTTATTTCCTTAAAATTATTTTTATTGTATTTTGAAGCATAATATAGCAGTATAGACAGGAAAGCTCAATTTATTATCTTATATGTATTGAAAAAACTATCATCCATACTATAATAATCACTTCTGTTTCATAATAAATAATAAAATAATTAGGGTTTAAAAATGACATTTTTTAGTAAGAGAATTTGCTCTTTTACCGTTATTTCGATTGTTTTGTCAGGTATGGGCGGCATTTTTGCTGATGACAGTTCGAATAATAATATTGCTCCGATTGTTGAAAAGTCTAAAAAAAGTACTGATTCAACCGTCACTTCTGCTCAGCAGGAAGTATTGGCTGAACAGCTGCGTTCATTGTTGGCCCCTTCGAGTGTTGGGAAGCGTGAAAAAATAAAGCGTGTGCCTTCAAAACCAAATTACAAGATAATTCCTGGAGTGGACGGGCTTTCGACCCTTGTTTATTACTGTCGATATGTTGAAGTTAATAAAGACTTAGTGTATACATTGGAAAGTGCTGTTTCCGTTCACGGCATTGTTGAACGATCTGCAGAGCAAAACGTTATCGTCATTCACGATCAGACCAATAAAATGACGGAACTGGCAAATATTATGATGGCAATGGATGTCGAAGCTCCTCAGGTGCTAGTTGAGGCAAAAGTGGTTGAAGTTAATATCAGTGACGGTATGCAGCGTAATTTTGATATTAACTTTAAAGGTAGTCACGGTTCTGCCGGGACTGATACTTCAATTCAAGGACAAGCCAAAACCGATAAAGGCTTGAATGCGGATTGGTTTCCTTATGTTTCTGGCAACAAAAATTTTGAAGTTAGTTTACAGTGGTTGATACATGGACAACGCGCAAAAATTCTCTCCGCTCCTAATGTTATTGTTTCCCGTAACTCTCCAGCGACTATCACTACTGGTCAGGAGGTTCCAATCCAAAGTAGTAGTACGGTAGGTAGTTCGACTAACATTTCGACTACGTTTAAACAGGTTGGAGTTATTTTAGAGATTATTCCTAAATTCATTAATCATGATAGTGTGACTTTGACTGTTACGCCTGAAGTGTCTAATATTAGCAGTTATACTAAAATCACCAGTGGCGACACTAGCTACGATGCTCCCCATGTTGCCATTCGCAAAGTGGAAAGTACGTTGACTTTATTGGATGGGCAGGTAATCATGCTTGGTGGGCTTTATTCTGACAAAGAGACCGTTGACGAGGAGCGGACTCCTTTTCTCTCTGATATCCCATATATCGGTGAATTTTTTACCGCTAAAAATCATGGACGAGAACTGGTGCAATTGATTTTCTTTCTCCGGGTTACAATCCTCAGCCCTGATGATATCGCCAGTTCGGTAATCTATGATCCTGGCGCGCAGGCGACTGAAATTCGCAAAATCGGTGTTTCAGTTCAAGAATCTAAAGAAATATTCCCGAAAGACCAAGATGGCAACAAAACAACGCTGGAATTGATTGAAAAAGAATTCCTTAAGCGCGAAACACTCAATAAAGATTGAGGATAGCGTGATGAAGTTTAAACGCAGTCATATTTTAAAAGCATTTATAGCCATAGTGCTGGTCGGCGCTCTCGTCGGAGCATATCTGTGGTATCGCACCAAGGGCAATGCCAAAACTAGAGATTCATCAGGATCAGGTGAGAGTGGAGTTCCTGATCGCGTTTACGTCTTGAAAAAAGGTGACCTCGTACTAGGGATACTTCAGTCGGGCTCGGTTAATGCTCAAAAGAAATATAAATTATCTTTACAAGCAGCTTTTAATACTAAACTGGCATGGGTTATTGCCGAAAATAGTTTAGTTAAAAAAGGTGATGAACTTGCTCGTTTTGAAACTGAGGATTTGGTTGATCGCATTGATGATTACCAGATTCAAGTTGAAAATAATGAAAAAGAGCTTTCAATCGTGATCGAAGAAGAAAAAATTCTACTCAGTACCAACCGTGCCAGTATTAAAGAAGCTCATGACCGAGTAGTTGACGCCGATAACAACCTCCGTAAATACCGTAGGATTGAAAGTCGTCAGCAACGCGACAAATTAGATCTAGCGGTGGACAATGCAGAAGTCAGTTTGACTGAAGCGGAAAATGCATTAAATAAGAAAAAAGAGGATCTAGGGAAAACTGTTTCAGATCAATCGAAGCGTGAAGAAAATGAACAAGCTCTCAAAAAACTGCAGAATGCGATAGATTCAGCACACAATAGTATTAGCGATGCCCAGCGTAATTTGACGTTGTTCAAGCGCTATACAGATCCGAGCAAAATCACTTCATTAGAAAATGCTTTGGCGCAAGCTCATTTAAATAATGAAAAAACTAAGATCTCAACGGCATCTCAGTTAGTCAATAAACGCCGTCAAATTTCTAATATTCGCCGTAATTTGCGTAATAATAAAACTCGTTTAGAACGCTTTGAATCATATCTCGAAATGATGAAGTTGGTTGCTCCGGTTGATGGCGTAGTGATTTATGGTGACCCTGACGCTCGTTGGGGTAGAGTTGAAATTTCTCTCGGTATGGATATTAGTAAAAATCGTATTTTAATGACGATTCCGGATATGAATAATTTAGTTGTAGATTTTGATCTTCCTGAACAATTTCGTTCTAAAGTTGATGTTGGTGACCGTGCCGTTATCACACCTGAATCAATGCCTAATATGAAAATTCCAGGTAAGATTCGTTCGATCGAAACTTTGCCAGTAAACATGATTATTTGGGACCGTAATTCTCCTAAGATTTATAAGTCGGTGATTGAACTTGATAAACAAGAGTCCGCCCTCGTTAGTGGGGTTAATGTTCAGGTTAATATCGTTACCAAAACCATTAAGAACACATTGTTTGTCCCGCTTGAAGCTGTTTTTGAAGATAAAGAGCGTTTTGTGGTCTACAAACATTCATTCGGTTCGCCGAAAGAGGTTGAAGTTAAACTTGGCGAGTCTAATGATAATTCAGTACAAATTTTGAGTGGTTTAGAGGAAGGCGATGAGGTTTATCTCTACCGTCCATATCAGAAGAAAGGTCAAGATGGCTCCTGAGGCGAATTATGAGCGCAAATAAAGTGAAGGCAGTCGTCAAGCTTGACAATGTTTTGAAGACGTATCACTTGGCAACATTGGCAGTACCAGTTCTCAAAGGGGTCAATATGGCGGTGTGGCCTGGCGAATTTGTCGGTATTATGGGAACGTCAGGATCGGGGAAATCAACACTTCTGAATATCCTTGGATTATTAGATATTCCAACTGGCGGTACATATCAACTGGACGGCCAGGAAGTGCAGAGTTTTTCAGATAGCGAATTGGCGGTTATCCGTAATCGGAAAATCGGTTTCATTTTTCAATCTTTCAATCTATTCCCGCACTTGACGGTGGAACAAAATATTGAAGTTCCGATGGTTTATGCAGATATGCCAAAACGCGAACGCATTGAGCGCGCCAGAGAACTAGGTGAGCGTGTTCGCCTTGGCCATCGCCTTAAACATCGACCAAATGAACTGTCCGGTGGCGAATGCCAACGTATTGCAGTGGCGCGCGCACTCAGTAATCGGCCATCATTTTTATTGGCTGATGAGCCTACTGGAAATCTAGATGAAAAAACCAGTGACCAGGTTATGGAGTTTTTTCATGAATTGAATCGCGAAACCAAAATGACTATTGTTATGGTTACGCACAATCCGGCACTTGAACACGAATTCCATCGGGTCATTCATCTGCGTGACGGCTGTGTGGTCGATCGCGACGGCAATCCAATTATGGGGGGACATTCTAGCCTTGATTATTGTGATGGAGGGCTGACTAATGCTCGTAACTGATCTATTTCGGATGTCATTTCACAACCTGTTGCTGCATAAAATGCGTTCGTTGTTGACTTCGCTTGGCGTTATTTTCGGTGTTGGTAGTGTTATCGCTATGCTGGGAATCTCCGAGGGGGCTAAACGTCAAGCGCTTGCGCAAATTGAAGCTATGGGTATTGATAAAATTATTGTTTATACCCAAAAACCTCCAGTTTCTGGAACCAGTGAAGGCTCCACTAATGTTAGTATGATTGAAACCTTTGGACTGACCAATGTCGACCTGAATCATATCAGTCGAATGGATAACGTCGAAGAGGTATCTATTCTGCGGGACGCGCGAAAGAAAATCAACAAAGGAATTACCCGGTTGGATGTTAAACTGGTTAGCGTTACTATTGATTTTTTAGAGGAATCGGTCTCGGAGATGGTGCAAGGGCGCTGGTTTCATCCAAAAGATTCAGAAAGTGCTTTGAACGTGTGCGTAATCGGTGGCGCCGCAAAACGACGTTTGTTCAATATTGGTAAAAGCGATATTATCGGACAGGTTATTTACGCTGAAGGTGCCTATTTTAAAATTATTGGTGTATTGGAGAACCAACTGGGAACCCAATATCCAGGGCTGGGCAGTCCTAACGATATGATTATGATCCCTAAAGGCACATCGGATATACTTTATGGTAGTTATGCCAGTATTACTGAAGGGCGACAGAGCCGGATTCAAAACGTTGATCATGATGTTTTTATCGTCAAAGTTCGTGACACTATGCATATCGACGATACCTCAAAGCGCATATCGGCATATTTAACTAAAATCCACCGCAAAGTAAAAGACTGGGGAATGTTAGTGCCGTATGATCTGTTGTTGCAACAAGAGAAAACCCAAAATATCTTCACCATTGTCATGGCTTCGATTGCTGGTATTTCACTGATTGTTGGTGGTATCGGGATTATGAATATCATGCTGGCTAGTGTTTTTGAACGGCGCAAAGAGATTGGAACCCGCCGCGCACTTGGCGCTTTAAAAGGTGATATTCTCGGACAATTTTTGATTGAAACAGTGTTTTTGACCACTATCGGCGGATTTCTTGGTATTTGTGTTGGCGTAGGTATTTCATCGCTAATCACTTACTACACGGGAATGCCGACGCATTGCAGTCTCTGGAGTATTATCCTTTCGTTGTTAATTTCATCATTCGTCGGTATCGTATTCGGTACCTATCCCGCATGGAAAGCTGCGAATCAGAACGTGATTGAAGTCTTGCGTTCAGAATAACCCCACCGCGCTACTCAGCAGTGGCTATTTAAAAACACTAAAAGCATGGGAAAATAGTTCTGTATTTTGCTATCTTAATTCGCGCGCGCATTATGCGCGCGCTAATTCAGTAACAACTTTGCGTTATTTTTATGCTGGCGGTTTGTCTGCTTGTAACATTAAAATTTTAAACGGAAGTTTTCTTTGCTTGGCAAAGTTTTATTAGCTGATTCTGGTTTGTTTTTATGATGACTGCGGAAACACAGATTTCTTCAGGTTGCCCTGTACTGGATGGGGCGTATTGTCTTCCTACTTTATCAATCTGAACTCGTCATGTTTTTTATTGAGTTTTTTCAAGAAATGATTTCAGATTGACTGAAAGATATTTTCTCTGTGGTAGTCAAGAAGTGCTTGATCAGGAAGAAATCGCGTTGGTAATGTTATTCTTTTACCTTCGTAAGCAGTAATGATTTCTACCTGTTGGGATGGATGTTTTTTTAGTTTGGGTGAAACGATTACTGAGAAGTCATTGGAAAGTGTAATCAGCCCAACATCAAAAGCTCTGTCGTGTAAACGATTCAAACAAAGGCCGTTCCGCGGGTTTGTTCTGTTTTTTTCATCTTTTGACCACGGAATTATATGGCTTGCCACAAGAAGTTCTGGCGTCGGAATTCCCGTTATGCAACAAGCTCCATATGAAGCCAGAATAGTTTTACGAAAAAACGATTGGTTAACTCGAGTTTTTACAATAGCTTCTCTTGTTTTTCCTTCTGGAATTTTGATTGCGTCTTCGTCAATAAATTTTTCTCCTAAAAAATCCTTTTCACTTTGGTAGGCCATCTCATCCCAGTTTTCAAAAAAGTCAGTCCAAACTTCTCTATCTAATTTACTTACATTTGAAGCCCCTTTACGAGGCAGAGAAGGATCAATGCTTGCGAAATTGGCTAATTTATAGCTGATCGAGCCTGGTGTTCGATTTAACCTGTTTGCCAATAAAATTATCTCTGGATTTCCGGTATGGATTTTTCCAAAAGGCGTCTTGCAATACAAATTTATTGCCAGGATAAGTTCATCTTTTGTCCATGACTTACTCTGTTTTGAGTTCATAGAAACCACTTTTCAACTTTTTCAGAGAGTTCATACCATTTATTTTCATGGGCAACCCGAAAACGATAGAGTAATTGCTCTGTTGTTATATCTATCATAGGTTTTTCCTGCGTTGTATTGATGTTTGTAATTTCATGCCAAATGTGGTCGTTTTCTGTCCAATCGGGAGGTTGTAAATCAGGTATGCCTATTTTTGAAGGAATGAAAAAAGTTTTATCCTGGAGAAAAGGCAGTAACTGATCCAATGTCAACATGCCAGGAACTATTATCTCGTCAAACCATTTGTAGTTACACGCATCTCTATACATGTATTCAAATCGTGTATTCATAATATCCTCCACGATTTTCGCAAAATTAAGAAACTAAAACCGAACTCTTTTCATCAGCTTTATCATTACCAAAACACCGTTTTTTTCAATTGTCGACGCCAAAACTTTACACTTCTGGTCATGGCATGGAGCTTGATATGGTTCATCAGTTACCTTTTTTACGGTCAGCCATATTTAACTTTTTGCCATATCAGTCAAAATCCTTGGTATCAAGAGGTGGTATTAACGGCTGCAAGATAATTGTTGATAAGCCGAAATTCAAGCTTTATAACTGAAATCGATACCGTAGAGATATGGTTGGTTGTAAGGATATATTGCTGTTAATCTAAAGGGAAGCAAGCCCTCGTCCAACAGATAGATTTCCCGCTTGCAACATTGAAGAAAAACTCAAATCAGATTATTGAGTTAGTTTATCAATAATAGAGAGAACTATTTAAATGAATAAAATTGAATTAATGAGAGGTTTGCCTTATGATTCGGTGACGTTGGCAACTATTGTCGGAGTGTTGGTGGAGGTTCCAGTTATGCTATTTTTGGTGAAGTTGGCAAATCGTACTCGACATTGGTTCCCAGTGAAATGACAATGTATTCTAAAAGTTCACCGCTAATGCTTGTTATGCAATTGCCATGCGTTCGGTCATGCGACATAGCCGCGCAGGCATTTTATAGTGCAAACGCCATTCAATGCTGATCGGACGCGAGCCGTTGTGTGAAAGATAATTCGCCGGACCGAGGAAACAGTAGCTTTCACTTATACCAGCAAGGTTTTTATTTTCACGGACAAATAACAGCGTAGTTCCAGAACCGCTCAAGTAACGTTGTCCGGTCGGTGATTCAACACTGGTCGTGCTTTGTGACTGCCAATGAAATAAATCGTCACTAATCGCGTAATCGCGGTACATCGTGGTTGGTGAATAGTGTTTTTCAGATTTATTAAGCGTTATCAAGAAAACATCAGTGTCAAGTTCCGGGAGGAATTTTACTCCTTCACGCATGTCTGGTGTTTTGTCAAGTGTCCAGGCACCGAGTGCAGTCAAAATCTCATCGCGGGTATAATTGGCGTGAAGTTCTAAAGGACATTCATACGGCAGCACCGGTTTTGTGGTTACCAAATCAGTGTGTTCATAACGATAGCTCAAAACATCTAGCAATTCCTCAAAGAACGGGCCATTCTTCTTCATGCGAATTAAGCTTTCACATAGCGAAGAAATGTTAGAATGCTGAGACCAGACACAGAAGTGAAGCATCGTTAAAATGCGTGTTTGGTCATTATTTAATGATTCAAGTTTATTTTCGAAATCTGGCAGAAGATTGAGTAGGGTTTTTAATTGATAGGCCGAGTTAAGATGACAGATTCGTAATAATCCTTTGCGTAACCGGTCTTCGTCCGGTGCTGTGAAATCTTCATGTAAATTTGCCTTCTGGCATAATCGGACAAACAATGCTCTCTTATAAATAGTACTTAAGTTCAAATGGTGATAATCGATAAAGTTACTCAGGGTTAATGGCTTACCAGATTCATTTTCAAAAGTCGCTAGTCGTCCAATCAACATCTCCCGCCGCCCACTAGAAATACTGCGTTTAATATTTTCAAGAATATAACGCTGTGCCTGTTTTTCGAGTTGAATATGGCATCCAGCCGGCAAGTGTGGGAATCCATCTTCGATTGCGTCTGCGACGTTTTGCTCCGACGCACCCATCATTGCCCGAAAACGATATTCAAAGTTAAAGTTTTGGTGTGCATTGCCAACAAAATCTAGCACTGTTAAACACTCTTTATAAACGTAATCATTGATCGATTCATCCCACTCTTTGTAAAGACGTAAACCGCGGCCAAGTTGTTGTAGAAACACCGTCAAGCTTTCGGTGGGCCGCAAAAAAAGTACAGTGTCGATTGATGGAATGTCAACCCCTTCGTTGTAAATATCGACCACGCAAATCACGCTAATCAAACGATCTTGTAAGCGTTGTTGCACTGTATTGCGGTCGTCATTGCTGGTGCTGGAGGTCAAGACCGCTGAGCGTACGCCGTGTTCGTTGAAAAATGCATTCATGTATTCTGCGTGCTTCTGGCTTACGCAGAAGCACAAACAACGACTCTGTTCAACGTCAAGCAAAAGCTCTTGCATCTTCTGCAATACCAGCCCGGCTCGTCTAGTATTATTGCAAAAAATATTGTTCAGTTGCGCTTTGTCATAACCGCCATTACTCCACTTAAGTAAACTCAAGTCTTCGGTGTCGGTGATGCCGAAATATTGAAACGGTGTTAAAAGTTTACGATTGATTGCGTCTGGGAGGCGGATTTCTGCAGCAATATGATAAGAGAAATAACCCAAAACATCTAAGCCGTCGTGACGCTCCGGCGTGGCGGTCAAAGCTAACAGATATTTTGGCTTGAAATGTTCGAGTAAACGTTGATAGCTTGCGGCGGCAGCATGATGAAATTCGTCGATAACGATGTAATCGTAATAGTTTGCTGGCAATTTCTCACAAAGATCATTGGAGTTGAGGCTTTGAATTGACACAAAAAGTTGATCATAATTGTCGGGTTTGTGATTTCCAACTAGGAGCTCACCAAAGTTCTGATTGCGTAAAATATTACGAAAGGTAAAACGACTCTGTTTTAGTATCTCTTCACGATGCACCACAAAGAGGAATTTTGCGCTGGGATGAGACTGCTGGACACGCTTAAAATCAAATGCTGCAATGATAGTTTTGCCTGTACCGGTTGCAGCGATCACTAAATTTTTATAGCGTTGATGGATTTCACGTTCGGCTCGAATCTTATCAAGGATTTCCTCTTGATAGGAATATGGCGTTATATCCATAAATACCATGAAGTTATCTTCTGCTACTCCCGCACTACGTTCGTTTTTGAGCGCTTTAGCCAATCGTTCACGTTCGTATGGATGAAATTCTACTGAGTTTTGATATGTCTCAAAAGTTGCTCCAACTTTCTCCCAAAGATATGGTGACTCAAATTGACTAATTTTGAGATTCCATTCGAGTCCACTAGTAAGTGCTGGATTAGAGATGTTGGAAGAACCGATATAGGCGGTTCCAAAACCGTTGTCACGGTAGAAAATATAACTTTTGGCGTGAAGTCGCGTTCGCTTAGTGTCGTAAGAAACGAGCAATTCGGTGTTCTGAAGTTTGTGTAATTCTTCGACTGCTTTCGGATCGGTTGCGCCAAGATAGCTGGTCGTTATAATGCGTAACCGCTTGCCATCATTCGTGGCCTCTTTCAAAAGTGGCAACAAGAGCCGCAAGCCGCTCCATTTAATGAAAGAGCAAAGGATATCAATACGGTCGGCAGTCTGGATTTCTTTTTTTAACTCGCTCTCTAGTGTCAAATCTAATGCCGTTCCGGTGAACAATGCAGCATGGGAGAGTGGTGTGCCAGTTTGGGGAAGGATTTTTTGGGCTGGATCTTGAATTTTGAGTAGATACATCAAATCGTCGACGATTTTTTCTGCTTCTACCGGGAAACTCGGGTCATTGCGGCCAATGATTTCTAGCACTTGATTACAAAATTGCGCTTGTCGCAATTTTTTATCTTCACCCTTAATAGTGCCAAGTGAACCCGCGATCAATTTTGTTAAATGTAAGGCTAAAATAAAGGAACTTTCTTCAGAATCAAGCTGATTTGTTTCTACTGTGAAATTTTCTGAAACTTGGGCAATTCGTTTCTCAAGTGAGTTGGTTATCAGACTCTCATAAACTCCATGTGTTAGCTTGAAATCTGCCATGTTAAAACCTTTGATTGACTATTTGATTTAAGACATTGTGACGCACTAATATAATCTCTATTTTTTTATAGCTTTTTCCCGTGGCGGTGGCGCGGGGAGGGGATCTACGGTTATTGCCATTAACGCAGCTTCGGCTTCGCGGCAGTATTCGTCCAATTCTTCCGAACTTAAATCTGGTGGAATATCCAAGCGATTTCCGAGTACTAAAGTTATTTTTGCGAATGGTTTTGGAATCTGGAAATTATCCCAACTTCGAATTTGCCAGTAATTGGAATAGTTGACGCTAATTGGAATTAGTGGAACGCCACCACGGCTCGCTAAGTGTATCGGTCCTTTGTGCATGTGGTATTTGGGGCCGCGCGGCCCGTCTGGAGTGAAACTAACATAAAAGCCATCTCTGACTGCTTGGATCGCCTCGCGCTGTACCTGCATGGCGCGCTTATTGGATGAACCGCGCAAACCGCGAACTCCAAATGCAGCGATAAGGTCGGTAATGTATTGGCCATCGCGCGATGGACTAATAACGGCCGCAGTGCGTTTGCGTAAACGTCTTGGAAACATTAATGGAAAAAACATCAAACGATTATGCCAAGTCACGGTTACTGCGCCGTGAACAGTATTAAGATAATTATTTGGATCGCGAACTTCTGTGCGCATTAATAAAAGTTTGATCAAGCGCATCATGATAACCAGCGGAATGTAAACCCAACTTGGGAATTTTTTGATTTTACGAAATAATTTTTTAAACATTTTTATTGTGCTCATGATAGTAAATGCACGTTTTTTGTAGCGGGCATTGAGGACAGTTGGGTTTTCGCGCGGTGCAGATTTTTCTACCGTGTTGAATTAGTAGATGTGATAAATTCGTCCAGTATTTGGGCGCGATAGCGGTAGTGATAATTTTCTCAACTTTTTCTGGATCTTTGGAATCGGTAATTCCCAGTCTGCCAGATAAGCGCAAAACATGAGTGTCGACCGGAAGTCCAGGGATATTGAATGCGTTGCCTAAAATAACGTTCGCAGTTTTTCTGCCAATTCCCGGTAATGAAGTTAGGGCTGCCATGTTTTCAGGAACTTCTCCATTAAAATCGTTTCGGATTAAACGCGCGGTATTGACTAGATTTTTAGCTTTGTTACGGAATAAACCGAGGCTCCGAATGTGAAATTCAATATCTTCGGGTTCAGCAGTCGCGAAGGTCTTTGCATCAGGATAATGTCTGAACAGTTCTACGGTGACCAAGTTGACCCGCTCATCGGTGCATTGCGCTGACAACATCGTGGCAACTAAAAGTTGAAACGAGGTTTCGTGATTGAGTGGACATTCAACTTCGCCGTATAACTTGAACAGTTCGGCGTAAATAAATTTCAATTTTACCGATAATTTTTTGGTCATAACTAAGAGTTCTCCATCGCGCGCGCATTATGCGCGCGCAATGGATTAATGCAAGTTACGTTGATTAGACGTTGGGCTTAGACGCCAGAATAGGCGGAGAAAGCTCCATCAACTGGAATAACGACGCCGTTGACAAACCCAGCAGCATTTTCATCAACTAACCAGAGCAGCGTTCCCAACAGATCTTCGGGCGCGCCGAATTTTCCCATTGGAGTATGGTCGATGATTTTTTTGCCCCGTGGAGTCAGCGAACCATCCTCATTCATCAGCAATGCACGATTCTGTCCAGTGACAAAAAATCCTGGGGCAATGGCATTGACACGGATATTGACTTTACTCATATGCACTGCGAGCCATTGAGTGAAATTGCTGATTGCAGCTTTGGCACCAGAGTAAGCAGGTATTTTGGTTAGAGGTGTGAATGCATTCATTGATGAAATATTAATTATAACGCCACCATTGTTTTCAGCCATACCGCGACTGAAAGCCTGAGTGGGTAACAATGTTCCGAGGAAATTAAGGTTGAAAACAAAACCGACTCCGGCAGGATCGAGTTCGAAAAATGTAGTTAGATCTTTTCCAGCTTCGCCCAGATCTGCTTTTTCCAGATATTCTTTGGTGGTCGTACCTTTAGGGTGATTTCCGCCGGCTCCATTAATCAGAATGTCGCATTTGCCAAATTTGGCGTTTACGACAGCTTCGGCTTCTTTCAAGCTTTCTGCTTCCAAAACGTTAGCAGCAACGCCGATGGCACATCCGCCTGTGGCGTTAATTTCGTCAGCAACTCTTTGCGCGTTTTCAATTCTTAGATCCAGAACTGCAACTTTGGCGCCGCATTGAGCTAGCGCTTTGGCCATTACGCTACACAGAACACCGCCGCCGCCAGTGACAACCGCAGTTTTTCCTTTTAAATCAATTTTTAGTGGAACATTCATCTCTTTTCCTCCAGAGGTTACAGGTTTTAGTTTTAACTTTGCTTTGGCTTGAGCCTGATATAATTGAATAAGATACCAGCCAAAGAGCAGTAAAACAAGCAGAAACGCATAAATCACGTGTCATATTCGGACACTGTCATAAATTAGTTGTGGATTTATTGAAAATTGATGGTGTGGAGCTTACATTAAACCATTCTTTTAACATTAACGTTGGCAATATTATGAATCTTGGAATGTGTAAAATGTCAGTCGCCGGACAATTTTATCCGGCGAAAATTGATGAACTTCGAAGCAAGATTGAAGAGATGATCAATTTTGCTCGCAGAGATAACGCCATTACTCCTGAAGCAGTGCGCGCGGTAATCCTTCCCCATGCTGGTTATGATTATTCCGCCCGAACCGCAATCAAAGGACTTTTGGCGATTAAGCCGGAACGCGTTAAACGCATTGTGTTGATGGCGCCATCGCATCGGCACGGATTTCAAGGCGCGGCAACAGCCGCTTTCGACGGTTTTGAGACGCCGGATGGAGCCGTGAACTGTGATATTGCTACGATCGAACAACTGATCAACACTTCAGATTCTTCCGTTCATGATTTGCCTCAGGTGTTTCAGGGTGAACACGCGCTTGAAGTGCAGTTGCCGTTGTTGCGACATTTTTTCGGTGACTTTCAGTTAATACCGTTGATTATCGGACAAAATATACCCAAAATCACTCGTGCTATTGCTCGGGAACTCAAACATTTATGGACGCCCGAAACACTGTGGGTTGCCAGTTCTGATTTTACTCATTTCGGACGCTCTTTCGGCTATCAGCCGTTTAATTCCAATATTGGCGAGAATCTCCGCCAACTTGACCTGGATGCCATTGAACGTATTTTGGCGCTGGATGCAGACGGTTTTGAGAAATATATCCAGCGCACTGGCGCGACTATCTGCGGACATGCTCCGATTGAAATAATGTTGCGAGCAATGGACTCGGTAACCGCTGAGCTGATTGATTATACCAATACTGGCGAAATGTTCAACGATTTTTCACACAGCGTCAGTTATGCATCGATTATTTTTAAGGATGCGTGATGAAGGGTAAAGTCACGGTTATAACCGGCGTTTCAAACGGAATCGGTCGAGCAATAGCGTTGAACCTCCGTAATCACGGCTGTAAAGTCGTTGGGATTAGCCGTTCGCAACCCGATATCGAACTGGATTTATGGGTTTGCGCGGATATCACGATTGGAGCTGATCGCGAACGGATTAGAACTGAAGTTGAAAAATGTTTTGGGCGCGTTGATCTTTTAGTCAACAACGCTGGCAAAGGTCTTTACGCGACTTGGGAAGAATTGGATGAAGCTGAGTTGCGCTCGTTGTTTGAACTGAATTTCTTTGCGGTAGCGGCACTAACCCGAGAATTTTTACCTTTATTGAAAAACTCTCAAGGAACCATTGCCAATATTTCTTCAGTCGCCGGTAAAATTTGGATCCCATGCATGGGGGCGTATTGCGCCAGTAAATCTTCGGTGAGTATGTTTTCTAATTCACTGCGACTAGAGTTAAAAAAATATAGTGTAAAAGTGCTGGAGGTTTGTCCCGGACAGATTAACACTGGTTTTTCGTCGCGTTCCATGGGCATGCGCAAACCACCGGATTCTCCGGGACGTTCAGCGGGTCCGGAAGCATTGGCTGAAGCTTTTTATCGCGCATGGAAGCGTGGCAAAAGCGCGTTGGTTTATCCAGGATGGATGAATTGGGCAGTGGCAACGGTGCGAGGGGTTTTTCCATGGTTTTACAATCATTACAGCCTAAAGGTCTGGAATCTGGAGGATTGAGGCAATGCGTTATATTTTTAGCATAATTTTGCTTTGCGGGCTGATTGGCACAATCAACGCGGAAGTATTTTCGTTATGGCCAGGTGCGAAATCCAGTAATTCTTATAATCCACTAGAAGCTAAAGAGTTCAGTGTTGAACCTGTCGTGATCAATGGCGTTAAGCTAGAGATGCGCTTAGGGCTAATTAATCGCAATATTTACGATTTAATGGCTGATCTGAAATTGCATTTCAGTCACGACAAAGTGATTTATGGTGGTCAAAATATTATTTTAAGCAAAAAATTAGCGGACGGCTGGGAACAGCGTTATTTATTGTTTCGTATCCGCGAAGGGATGCCGATGTTGCAAATCGCGATGAAGATCCCGCCAACATTGCCAACTCAATTTGAATGGCCAGATGTTTTACCAATCACGCACGACGGTCAACCATTTCGCATAATGTATTTCCCTAAGAGAAGCGCATGGTATGGCGCGTTTGCGACGCACACCAATCCTGCGACAGCACTGGAGCAGATTACATCATCCGTGGAGTCCAGTGGTTGGAATGCGGTTTCGCATGAAAGAGCTAATTTCGGTAGTGCGCGCGGTGAAATTTTTATCCGTCCGAAACCAGGTGCAGTGATGCTAGTTAACTTCGCCGATGAAGGTGTTGGCACCGTTTATGTCAGACCACTAGCGAAAAATAAAAAGTCTGGATTATAAGTAATGATAGATTTTTTATTGTTTGAATTTTCGAGGATTATAGTTGTATGAAGAAGCGCACTTTTCAACTATTTTCAGATGAAGTTAATATTGATGAGACCCAGACAGCTTTCGTCGATTATCTTGCTTCGTTGCAACACTATTTCAAGGAAAAGCGCGTTTATCCAGATTCTCACAAAGCGGTAAAAAATTCATATGCCGCGCATCGAGCAGCAGCTGAGCTGATTTTGATGCAGTCGAAATGTATTGTGCTGGCACGATTTGGTGATAAACTGATTACCTACGGCACCCAAATGACGGTTGATGACTCTCGCGTCAATGTGTTCTCGGAAGCTCTGGAGATTCATCGCGTCAGAAAAATTCGTTTTTGGCGTGGTTATACCGAATCCGAAATCTCACGCTTGTGTGAATTGCTGGCACAGCGTTCTCGACAAATTCAAGACGGTGGCGGTTTGCGTTATCTTCTTGAAAATGAAGGTGTAAAACATATTGAGGTTATTATTGCTTCTGCTTTGAACGAGCCGAGTAATGATACTTTTGTTGATGATATGAAATCGCAGAATATTCCAATGAATCAGAAATGGATGTCTGGTTTGGCGAGAGCAGGGGTAGACCGGCGCGGCTTTGTAGACTATTTTAATTTTGGAGTTTCTGAAAACAAGCTGATGCAGCGTGAATTACAGTTGGCTGCACAGGTAATTTCAACTACGCCACAGGCAATTGCTGAACTAGTGCTTTTTATGGCTGCGGATCCAGATTGCGATGATCAAATCGATGCTGGACGGGTATTTTTGGCCCTACAGCGAGTCGAAAATATCTTGTTAATGCATTCTGCATACGAAAACCATAAAATCCGTAGTATGATTTATGATGCTACGGAACGTTTTTCTATGCCGCTGCGATTAATGTTGTTGCATAATGCTCTCAGTCAACAAGGAGCGAAAAACTGGCAGTCACCTGGATTCAGACTTTTCGACTTTAGTTTTTATGAGATTTTCGAAGTTATTATGGATAAATTTGCCGAGTCCGGAGAATTGCCAAGTCTGGATTTTTTGCTGCTTGATCAACGCAAGTTGGCACAACTTAGTTCATTTTGCCGTCGCCGTTTAAATGAAGAAGAGCAGATCCCAGCAGAAATTATGGATGAATTTATGACCTGCCTGGAGGTTGCGGTAAAACTTAATTTTCGTCAGATTCATCACTTGGCGCTATCTACAACTGAGATTAATACTAAGGAAGTTGAGCGTAGACTTAACCAACTACAACCAGAATTGGAACGCGGTTACTTAGGTGTTTTAATCTCATTGCTGAGAAATTGCGCTGATGATCCAACTAGAGAGAAAGATATTTGTCGACGTATGGATAGCTTGATGGATCTTTATTTTGAAAAGCTTGATGAAGAAACATTGTTGCCAGTCTTGACAGAGTTTACGCTTTTTCCAGATGAACGCAAACCAATGCTGAAAGAAAATTTCTTTAAACACCGATTAGACCCATTGGCTAAATTAATGAAATTGTTTTCTGTTCATTATCCTCGTGAAGCTGCAGATTTACTTTTTCAACTAAAGCCGTTTGTAAGCACTGATTTTCTTAATAAGTTTATTTTAGAAGGATTTTTTGACACCGATACCAATATTCGTGCTGCAGCATTTGAACTGTTTTTATTGCGACGTGATTGTTTAGAGGAGATCTTCGAAACTCTACAGTCTGATGATCGGGAATATAATCGCCTTTTGGGTTTTGACCTGTTATCCGGAATTGGTACTCTTGAAGCGGAAGAACTTATTGTCCGTAACTTCAAGCAGTTGACTAAATTGCGCCGTTCAGGAGTAGTTTTTATTTTGGGACGTTTTTCCGGTGACAAAAGCCGGGAGCTGCTGGTGAAACTTGCCACTGATAAACGCTATCGAGCTGGAGATTTACGCCGGGCAGCTATCCTTGTACTTGGTTTGAGACGTGATGAAGGCACGGAACATCTGTTTTATGAAATAATTAAAAAGAGACGTTTCTGTCGTCTTTACGTGGGATGGAGGCTGCGGAGCGTGGCTGCCTATGCTCTCGAATTATCTGGAACTGAAGAAGCGCAAAAATTGTTGACTTCTGCTCTTGATAATTTTCGTCGCACTGTGATTATGGTTTGGCGCGATGCTCTGATCGCATGGTTGAAGCGCCGTCTTGGTGTGGTCTGGGATTGGCTGGCGGTGCGACTTAATAAAGTGAAAATTTTCTTATGGCGTCAAATCCAGTATCTGATAGTTTTTCTAAGACGTCGGGTGCGTTGGCTTTACAAGATGATTAAAGGGATTTTAAATTATATTCGTTATTATTGCAAGCTGCTTCTGGAAAATCTGTGGCGGGCGTTGGGAATTATTCTCAATAAGTGCCGCAATAAATTATCAGATTATACTAGAGCTGTAATAAGTTTTTTGCATGGAGTTTATAAAAAATCGCAAAGGTTTATTCGATGGACAAAAGATTCAAAATAATTACTGAAACCTTGATGAAGCGGCCTCGGACGTTGACTTCTGCACAGGATTTGGAAGCAATTTCACAGCAATCACTTCAGATCGCAAAATTGTTGGAATCGGTATTGCCAATATTTTTTCTTTGTTTGCGGACGCTACACATCTATCATGAACAACACCCCGAAGTGCAACGGCTCGCCGAAAAAGTGGCGTCAACTCTGCACCAAGCCATGCTTAAACGTAAAATTATCAACATTGACCTGAACGAGAAACGATTCCTGCTTGATGATATTCCGCTTAGTCATGGTGAAATCAGAACTGGTGCTGATCTTATGCGTTTGATGGATGAACACTATATCGGACGAATCAGTTTTAGGGAAGGAGTTAAAGGCCGCGACATTAGTGGATTGCTTGATTTGTTAGTTGAACAGGCGCCCGAATTCAGGTCGGCTGAATTGAATGCAATGCTGGTCGCGCGCGGTATTGTTTCTATCTCTCTGGATGAAAAGATTGAGAGACCGGAAGAGGCAGTTATTGATGAAAGTGAATTTCAACCGCGGGTCATCGAAGATTTACGCCAATTCTACCTAACATCGCTAGACGTGGTGCGCGAGATTCAATCTGAATTGCTGGCTGACGGTGAATTCGGAATTTGGCGACTCGATTTTTTAATTGAAAATTTATTTTTTCATGTCAGTAGGCAACATTTTGGTTTGCTGGCAGCTCTAAACTTACGTAAGTTCGGTAGTTTTCGTATTGTCCATCCCGTTAATACTTGTATTATTGCGGCATTTATTGGAGCACAATTAACGAAAGACGGCTTACGTTTGCGCGAATTGATGCGCGCGGCATTTTTGCATGATTGTGCGCTATTAGTAGATGAAAATAGTTCAGAAGATATTCTGGGACACGCTTTAAAAGGTGCTGAAATTGTTGACCGCAATGAACATTTGGAGAAACTGGCAGTGGTTTGCGTTTTCGAACATCATGGGCAACTTCGAGATGTTTCGCCGTTATGTAATGTATTTACTTCAATCATCGCACTGTCGAGCAAATTGGATCGCTTGATCGCAGACTCTAAGCTCTCACCAGAAGCTGCAGTTATAGAGTTGCAAAGACAAAACACCGCAGGACGAGAACTTGAAGTTCACAAAGCACTTGCTGCGCTATTTTATCCAGTGGCACCAGGAACTTTAGTAAGGTTGGCTGATGGCGAAATTGCATTGGCAGTCGGAGGAGATGCTGGTAGTGGCGGACTTATGGTCAAAGTCTTTGCGGATAAAAATGGCGAGATTCTCTCTAAGAGTGTTTTGAAGACAGTGACGGTATGGAGTGTGGTGAGTTGTGCTAATTCTAACGAGATGGATTCCAATCTGATTTTCCGTTTATTGTAATAATCGGGATTCGTCATTTTAAGAAATAATTTGCTCTGTAATTCGCGCGCGCATTATGCGCGCGTGAATTCAGCAATGTCTTTTGAACTGAGCCGCAAGCGGCGGTCGCTAGTGCTAAGATTATAGGTTAATTTACAGCTGTCTGTGGTCTCTGATGATAAAATTACAGATTATTTTTCAGATCAAAACTGGCAAAA
>DLIO01000032.1:0-14594 GCA_002483765.1 Lentisphaeria bacterium UBA7640
TTTTTTCAAGTCCAGTTTTTTCTTACCAGAAATACGCCCGTAACGTAAGTAAGTTTTTCAGCAATACCGCTTGGAGTGTATTGAGAATGTTTAGTGGCTTCGGCCAGATCGGAGAGATTTTCGTACCAGATTTCAACACGTTTTTGGGCGCGGGTCACGCCAGTGAAAAATAGTTCCCGAGTTAATAATGGTGCGGCGGCAGACGGCATTAACAGGATAATTTGTTCTGCTTCGGAACCCTGTGCTTTGTGAACAGTGGTTGCATAAGCTGGAACCCAGTTTGGCAATAGGTTTAGGCTAATCTGGCGAAAACCGCCGGACGAGTCGGGAAATTCAGCATAGAGTGGCCCATCTGGAGTGTCGCTCCAAATCATGCCAATATCGCCATTGAAGAGAGATTCATTATAATCGTTGACTGTGATCATAATCGGCAAACCACGATAATGAGGTTCTGGGCTGAAATAAGTACAAATCCAGTCGTTAACCTTCTGGCAACCCATAAAGCGGCGGTTGCAGGCACTCAAAATCCGGCACTGTTCAAAGGCCTTAAACGCGTCAGTGAGGTTCGCGGCTTCCAATGAAGTTTGGAATGTCTTAGCGACTTTTTGAATATTTTCCTCCCAGCTCTCTTCGGTAACCTGAACAAATTTAACATCTTCAGGGCTATTGGCAATTAAGTTCTCGAGTTCAGCAGTGTTGCCGTCGCGGATCGCTAAACTGAGTTGTCCAATGCCGCTTGTGGCATCAAAACGATATGATTTTAACAGCTTGGTAACGCGACGATTCAATTTGGGGTTCTGAGTAGCGGCCGCGCAAATATCATTAAAAGCCGCGCCAACTTCGATAGGTTCTAGCTGGTTTGGATCACCGAGCATAATGATCTGTGCAGTATCGGGAATAGCGTTCAGTAATTTGCACAGCAAACCGAGCGGGATCATTGAACATTCGTCGATAACAACAATGTTGGCCTGGATCGGATTGGTTTGGTGATGTTTCAAACGTTGTGAAATCGGATTGTAGCCGATCAGTCGATGAATCGTTGAGGCTTTAGACAGAGTTAGGTTTTCTATTTTTTGGTTAGCGCAGGCTTTATCTACGGCTTCCTGCATTCGCTGAGCGGCTTTTCCGGAAGGTGCTGCCATGGCGATGCGCAATGGTTGGGAAGAGCGTTCTTGTAACATCGCCAAAATCGTGGTGAAGGTCGTAGTTTTTCCCGTTCCAGGTCCACCAGTGATAATTGAAAAATTTCCGCGCAATGCCATAATGGCGGCGGCGCGCTGTTCGCCAGTCAAACCGTAGTGATCAAGGGTAGCTTCGTCCGGAGTTGTGCTATCGTCATTGAGGCGCTGATTAATAATTTGAATAATACGTTCTTCATAATTCCACCAGCGCCGCAGATAGAGCCGTTGTTCATTGTATATAATTAACGGTTCAAGCTCAGCGGCAGTGATTTTTTCGAGCCAATGTTTTAATTCTGGTAGGCGGATTTTTAATAATTCTTTCGGTGGTTGAACATGACTAAATAACAATTCGGCGGCGAAAAAATCTTCAAGAGTTCTGCCTGAACATTGTGCTAGGTCTAAACTGGCGTGTTCATGTGACGATACCTGATATGAGGCCAGCGCGACGGCGAGCCGCAACTCCGCGGAATTGGAGTCGCCCGCTAGTCGTCCCATGAATTCTGATAATTCAAAATCAATAGCGTTGATCAAGTTGTGTTGGTATAATTGTTCAGTTAAATGATGGTTCATTGATGTTACTTAGCTCCTTTGAATTCGCGCGCGCATAATGCGCGCGCTAATTCTAGCAGAATTTTCATAGTGATTTTTCTAACTTCATTCATGAAACGGTACCGATGAAATATTGTTTAAAATTCTCTAAAAATTGTTGCTCTGGGCGCGTGAAAAATATTCCATTAGTGCCGTGTCCAATGCCGCGAAGGAAGAGGTAAAACACCCCCCCAAAATGTTTTTCATAACTGTATTCAGGCAGTCGCTGCTTTAACCACAAATCGAGCGCGATTGTATAGATCAGATACTGGAAATTGTACAAGCTTGCGTCCATAGCAGTTTTTAGTCGATCAACGCTATAATCTTTTGGGTTATCGCCAAGATGATTGCTTTTCCAGTCTAGAATATAAAACCGGTCATCATGTTCAAAAGTCAGGTCGATTTTGCCATTCATAAAGCCAGTTGGAATATTATTTTTCTGCCAATGCTGTTCGAGCATTGGAGCGTCTGGAAAACTTATACCGTTCGAGTTAGCGTTAGGGCGAAGAGCGAAATGGAACTCCATTTCGGTCAGTCGTTGATTTCTTGACAGATCGCTCAGCTTTAGTGTGTTAATTGGCAGCAATGGCGTATTCATTACTTTGTGCAACATAGAATTTACTGCAATAACCAATGAATCTTTTTTATCGGTATTGTGTCCGGTAATAGCAAATTCACTGAGCCCACTCTCAATTATTTTATTGGTCTTTGCTGGATCAGACAGCGTGAAATCAATTTTTTCTAAAACCTGATGCAGGAAATTTCCGGGGCCAATGCCGCGCGGAAATCCAATAAAATCACTAGTTTCACTGGCTTCTTGTTGACCCAACGCAGTGTCATCATCTTTTTTCAAGCCATCGTCATGGCTGAGCAATAAATTTTTCTGCTCTTCATAATGACCGCGCGTCAATGAACTGAAGCTGGCAATACTCCATTGGTTATGCAGTTGCCGTTCATTTGGAGGTTCTGGCGGCGGCACTAGCTTTTCGGGTTCAGTTGTAGTAATGAAGTTTTGTTCTTGGGACGGTTTATAATTTAAGAAACGTACCGCATCGAGTTCTGGCAGTTTAGCATAATCCTGTTCTAAGCGCAATTTGTCCGTACTTGCCAAGTCGTCCAAATCGGGGTTAGGGGTCAATAGGTACTCGACCGCGTTGAATTTAGGGGCGCGATTCCAATAAACCCAACATTTGTTGCGAGCTCGACTCAATGCGACATAAAATAGTCGCATGATTTCCGCCAGTTCTTCAAAAAGTGCAGTCTTTGCGGTATTCGGATATGCTCGCGAACCGATCAGTGCTTCTTGAGCTTGATTATGATAGATGCAGAAATCTTTTTTGCCACGGAAACTGATGGTTTTAGACCATGGAAATGGACAGAAAACCAATGGGAATTCTAGTCCTTTAGAAGAAAAAACGGTCATAATTTTCACCGCGTCGTCATCGCGTTCTAAGCGCATCTCGTGTTCTTTGTTGGATTCCAAACGGCATTGTTCTTCAAACCATTCCAGCAGTGAATCCATGCCACTGATTCGTACCTCAGTTTCGTTGAGAAGCTCTGCGAGTTGAAGAATGTTGGTGAGTCGCCGTTCTCCTAACTGACCAGTTTCAAGTAATTTTTCTCTTGTTTGGTAATGTTCCAGCAAAGAGTGAAACATGCCGAGAAAACCATTTTCATTCCAAATATGATAATATTTCTTGAAGCGTTTCATATGTTCTTCGTAATCTTTATTGAGTTCTTCGTCACTCAACATAAGATCAAGGTCGCGAGGTTTAATGCCGCAAATTGAACTTAACAACGCGCCGTTAAAAATTTGGCGATAATGTGGGTTTATAATCGCTTTCAACACTAACATCAGGTCGGCAGATTCTGGGCAGGTAAAAACATTGCCACTTCTTTGAACGACAGCAGGGATATTATAACTGCGTAATTTGTCGAGCATTGCGCCGGCCTGTGAATGAGTCATAACCAAAACGGCAATATCAGAAGGTTTAAGTTCGCGTGGCTGATCGTTGTCGCCAAAGTATACTTCGCCGGTCTTACTACCGTTCAATAAGCGCGCGATTTGTGCCGAAGAGGCGTTGACCGCTTCGCGAGAAATATCATCCTCTTGTGGAGGTTTTTTTTTGCCATTCGCACCTTCGGTATCGGGTACATCAAGATTGTAAAAATCTATTCCTGAAGTCATCTCTTCAGCAAGAGTTCCAGAAAAAATTAGCGGTATTGAATTGCCTTTGCTTTGAGGTGAAGCTTTAACCTGCGGATAACTCAATTCAGCGAGCAAAAATGGGTTTGGCATGTGGGCGAAAATACTATTTTGAGCGTCAACACAGAGAGTAGCTGAACGGTAGTTAGTATCCAAAGAATGAGTCTTTTTTACATTGCTCGCGATGGCGATATAGGAGTAGATATCGGCACTGCGAAAACCGTAAATAGATTGTTTGGGGTCGCCGATCAAAAAACAGGGGATAGCGCTTTTTTCAATAAAGAGACGGTTGAAAATTTCAAATTGAACTTTGTCAGTGTCTTGACATTCGTCAATCATCACTGCACTATAACGTTGGCGTACGGCAGCAATCAGGCTTTCGCCTGAATCACCTTTTAACGTATGATAAAGATCCAGTAAAATGTCATCAAATGAACGGAAATTCATGTTTTTACGCATAAATGCTAGTCGGTCACGATAAAATTCCATGAATTCGAGCGCCGTGCGCGCTGTTAAAGATAGTTTTAATTTGTCATAAGCAGCAGTAAAATCTTTCTGTTTGGTCAGCGCTGCGATTTCAACGAAAACTCCGGCATGTTCCGGCCAGCGTACTTCGGGATAACGTTCTTTGATCTCATCAATCTTAATTCTATTATTAAAATATAGTGTATTGTTAACCAATTCCGCCAACTCGCGGCCACGTACATCATATTGTTCTGCATCTTCCAGCGTGTTTTCGTCAAACTGCGCTAAGGCGGCGCGATCAGACAATTTTACTAACTTGTCCAATTCGGCGCGTGAAGGCGGGTTATCAATTTTAGTAATCTGATTGCGCAGATAATCATCGACTATTTGCCGTTGAATTTCACTACAATCTTCAAGTGCTTCAGTGTTGAATAACATCCTGCTTTCAAAACAATTTTCACGCAGAATTCGTTCACAAAAACTGTGAATGGTGAAAATCGTCGATTCATCGAATCCCATTAATGCTTTCTTTAGGATTTTTTCATCGTCACCGCTAGCAGTAACGAGGGTTTCCGCAATTAAGTTACGAATGCGCTCACGCAATTCGATTGTTGCAGCGACGGTAAAAGTCACAACTAAAATCTGTTTGACTTCTAGTCCTTTTTCCAGCAATAAACGCAGATAGAGATGTGAAATGGTGTGAGTTTTTCCCGTCCCTGCGCTGGCTTCAATTAAATTAAGCCCATTTAAACTGTATTGTTTAATCATGCCTCTAAATTAGCGATTTCTCACTGGTAAATTATAGTTCAGGTCAATTGCTTAAATAATGAAGTAGCATAAATTTCCATGCCGTAATCATTGGGATGGCAACCATCAGCAAAATATGCTGCTTTGTCAGGAACTAGTTTAAGTCCGTCGATGACTTTGACTGATTTGAAGTCTGCCGCAACTTCACAAAGGGTTTTACGATAATCCGCTAAAGTCAAACCGATCGCGTTGACTGGTGGTGCTACCAACCACGGAATCGGGGTCAATAGATAGATTAACGCGTTTTCTCGTTCGCTCAGGTGGCGCAGCATGCCGACGGTGTCCGCGGCAAATCCTTCCAACGATCGACTTTGGGCGCAATCGTTGACGCCATACGCGACAAAAGCGGTATTCCATTCCAATCCCAGCGCCATCTCTCCGATCTCTTGTTTCATTGCTGCCCCGCCGACCGATATATTGTGAAAGTCAGACTCTAACAGCTTGGCAAGTTGGGTTGCATAGGCGTGAGTTGGAGAAGTTGTTGTCATACCTTGGGTGATTGAGTCGCCAATGAAAATAATTCGATGGTCAGGATACGTAACAGGAGTCAAAGTGGCTCCATCTTCAATAATCAGTTCATTGAGAACAGATTCGCAAAGGTGTGGAAGATGAATTTCAATGCGTCGTTCGCCACCCGCCGATAACTCGGCGGTGAAAGAAAAACCGTCACCTGGATTATCTGGCGAAAAAGTTAGGAGTTCCGTGTCGTCGAGTACGATGTCAACTGCGTAAACGGGACGAGTACTGCGCCCGTAGCTTAGTCGCATCGCGATAAACGAAGTGTTGGAATTGAAACAGATTCTGACGCCAGAGGAGCAGTTTGCACGGGTTTCAGTTGCTTCAGATTGACCGTAAAAATCCAGTATTTCTGGAGTCATGCGTACGAATGAAAAACCCTCTTCAGAAGCGTAAACCTCCGCCGCGCCATGGACTAATTCAATATTTTCGAGTAAGTCTATGTTCATCAAACATCCCTTTTTTCTTGATTTAATACTTCGTCCCACGGACGTTTGTAAAATTCTGCTTTACGGGAAAACAGGTTAAATTTAATAATATGGTAAATCGCCGAAATACCATCTTTCCAGGTGATTTTTTTCCCTTCGTTATACTTTCTAGGATTATATGAAATTGGTACTTCCCAGATACGCAAACGTCGTGATTTTGCCAGTTTTGCAGTGAACTCAACTTCGATGCCAAAGCGTTGCGAAGTCAGGTTAAGGTTTTGTAAAATTTCACGGCGGAAACATTTATAACAAGTCTCCATGTCGCTTAGATGGATGTCTGAAAGGAGATTGGAACAGAAGGTCAAAAATTTATTGCCCATCTCATGGCGGAAATAACGCACTTGACCGGGTGTTCCCATAAAGCGCGAACCGTAAACCACATCAGCTTTATCGTGAATTAATGGCGCCAAAATTAGTGGATAATCATCTGGGTCGTACTCAAAATCGGCGTCTTGAATGATAACGAAATCTCTAGTGACTTCGGGGATTGCGCGGATGATTGCGGCACCTTTGCCCATGTTTTTTTCTTGAGTAAAAATCCTTACTTTTACGATATCCGCGAGCTTTTTTAGTTGTTCAGCAGTTTCATCAGTAGAAGCATCGTTGACAATAATTATTTCGCCGACGGCAGGGCGTGCCAAGACCTGTTTCACCAGTTCAACTACAGTGTTTTCTTCATTATAAACTGGGATAATTACGCTGAGCTTGTTTTTGCATTCCAAGTCCATGGTATCTCCTTTGATTTATTGTTTAGTTAGTGATTCTGATTTACAGGCGGCGGCGATTACAGCTTCCATGACTAAACCACGGAAACCGCCACACTCCAGGACTTTGATCCCTTCGGCGGTCGTTCCTCCGGGCGACATCACTTGATCACGCAATGCGCTAGGATGTGATCCACTCTCCTGAACTAATTTGGCGGCTCCAGCAACAGTGGCGGCAGCGAGGCGCAGCGCGGTCGTTCTGGGCAATCCAGCAGTTACTCCACCGTCCGCCAATGCTTGGATAAAATCGAAAACATAAGCTGGGCCACTACCGCTAAGCCCAGTAATCGCATCCAACATTTTTTCTGAGACACATTCAGAGATCCCAATGGAGCCTAAAATTTCTTGGGTTGCTTGCACGTCTCGTTCGTCAGTGTCGGGGCTGATTGCGTATCCGGAAACACCAGCGCCGATGAGGGCAGGGATATTCGGCATAACCCGGACGAGGCGTTTGGAACCGGTTAATTCACCTATTTTCATCAAACTGACTCCAGCAGCGATGGAAATGATCAGTTTCTTCTGTAGAATCCCTTTTTTGCTAGCCAGAGCAGCATGCAACATCTGCGGCTTTACGGCGATAACTACGGTGTCGGCATCGGCGATAGCTTCTTCGGCTGCAATTCGCAATCCCGTGGCTTGTTGGAATTCAGCAATGGCATCAAGCGAAATATCGAAAGCGGCGATCTGTTCGGGTTTAAACCCTTTTTTGAGCATCCCTTTGACAATGGCAGTCGCCATCTTCCCAGCTCCGATGAAAAAAATCTTCTGTTGATTCATGCATTTACCTCCACTTTAAAAATAGATCAATAAGTCCCCAAGATACTACAGCAATCCCGATAACCAATAGATATCGGGAGAAATATTCTAATTTTCCGCTTTTAAGCATTCTGATAAGTAAATTCAATGCCGCTAAACCCACGACTGCTGAAATGAAAAAACCGATTAATAGTGTGGGATTAAGTAAAGCAGTTTGGTCGATTTTAGTTTTCTTTAATTCAGAAAGTATCTGTAAAAAAGTTGCGCCACCGATAGCTGGAATGGCGAGATAAAATGAAAATTTAGCGCAATCTGCTTTATTGATTCCAAGCCGTAGTGCCGTGGCAATGGTGGAGCCTGAACGGGAAATTCCTGGAATAATCGCCACAGCCTGCGCCGTGCCGATTATTAAAGATTGTTTAAAAGTCATCGCTTCTAGTTTTGTGCCGTTCTCGACAGTTTCTTTCAAGCCGAAACGCAATAGCATGGCGGTAATCAGAAAACCGGCGCCGACTATTAACATCTGTAGGGTTAGCAGGTCATCCAGTTTTAACAATTTTACTGTCACGCCAACTATCCCCGCTGGGATTGATCCCACGACGATCAACGTCACGATACGCATTCCCTCGCGGTTCAGAAGTTCTAATAGCGAGCGAAAGTAAAAAACCACAATCGAAACTAGCGTTCCCGCATGCAATGCGATACTAGTATTAATTGCGTTTTCTGGCGTACTTCCTGACAGTTTTGCTAACACTGCTAAATGTCCAGATGAACTGATTGGCAAAAATTCGGCAATGCCTTGGAATATTGCCATGATGATGATTTCAGTTAAGCTATTAGAGTTCATGATTAATTGTAAATCCTCTTGGCCGTTTGCAATAACCGTTCGATTTCAACGTCAGAACCGACACTGATGCGGACATACTGGCCAGTAATTTCACCAGGGAAATAACGAACAATGATGCCATCAGCGCGCAGGGCGTCGAAAAGTCGTTGACCATCGCGGTCAGGTGGCATTGCAAACAAAAAATTTGCCTGTGATGCAATATATTTGAACCCCAGCGATGTTAATTCACGTTCTAACAGCGCGCGAGTTTTTAATATTGTTTCTTTCGTTTTTGATAAATACTCTTGATCTAGCAAGGCTGCACTGGCGACCTCTTGAGTTAACATGTCAACATTGTACGAGTCGCGGATTTTCATCATGCCATTAATTATTGATGGACTTGCTACGGCATAACCGAAGCGCAATCCAGCGAGCGCATAACTTTTGGATAGCGTACGACTGACAATTAAGTTGGGGAAATCTTTGACTAAGGCCATGCAATTATCATCGGCAAAATCCGCGTATGCTTCGTCCACTAATACAATGCCATCGAAACCTTTGATAATTTTTTGCATTTGTGCGATTGGGAAACTGTTGCCAGTCGGCGCATTTGGGCGAGCGATAATCAATAAATTTGCATTTGTGGTCTGTTTTAATACATCGTCTGGTATTGAGAAGTCGCTGTTTAAAGAGATTTTTAATACTGGCGCTTGTTGCATCGCCGCTAACACCGGATATAACGAATATGACGGCGTGAAACATGCCAGCGGTAGGTCTGGCGCGCAAAAAGAACGGATGGCGATATTAAGAATATCATCGGAACCGTTGCCAGCGATAACCATTGACGGTTCAACGTTATTTAGTTCGGCAATAATTTTTCGGACAGCGTCTGAAGTCGGCTGTGGATAGAGTCTGAGGCGATCCGCATTAAATTTGCGAATAGTTTCAAACACTCCAGGCGCAGGAGGGTAGGGGTTTTCATTCGTATTGATTTTGACTAGATTGGAGACTTTAGGTTGTTCTCCAGGCGTATAGGCCGACATCTCGTCAATAGATGGGCGAAAATATGATGTTTTCATAGATTAAATACCTCTGATTTTGGCACTGTTGCCATGTGCGTCTAAACCTTCCATTTCGGCGAACGCAGTAATAGTTGGGATTGCATGTTGGATCGCTTCGCGGCTGTATTGCACCGTACTCATGCGACGAAAAAAAGATTCAACGGTCAAACCGCTGAAGTAGCGTCCAGAACCGGCGGTCGGCAAGACATGACTCGGCCCAGCACAAAAATCGCCAACAGGTTCCGGCGTCCATTCGCCGATGAAAATTGCTCCAGCAGCTTTAATTTTTTTTGCTTCGATATCTGCATCGCGACACATGATTTCCAGATGTTCCGGAGCATATTTACTGGCAATATCAGCCGCTTCGTCGAGGTCGTTGGCAAGAATAAAGTAGGATCCATGGTTTAAAACTTTGTCCACCGTAGCAGAACGTGACAAACGTTTTTTTTGTTTTTCCAGTTCTAACTGAACCTGTTTAATCAAGTTGGCGTCGGTTGTGACCAGCACCGCATGTTCCAGCCCGCTACCATGTTCTGCTTGTGACAACATGTCAGCGGCGATAAAATCGGCGCGCGCAGTGTCATCAGCGATAATCATAATTTCAGACGGGCCAGCAACCATATCGAGCGCAACGTCACCGTAAACCTGTTTTTTTGCAGCAGTAACCCAAGCATTGCCGGGGCCGACGATTTTATCGACTTTGCGAATGGTTTGAGTACCGTATGCGAGCGCGCCAATGCCGTAGACACCACCAAGGCGATAGATTTCTGTTACTCCAGCGACTTGCATCGCCCATAAAACTGCTGGATGGATTTTCCCGTCAGCTCCAGCAGGAGTGACTGCTACAATCTCTTTCACTCCAGCAGTTTTGGCAATACCGGCAGTGTGCAGCACGGTTGAAACCAACGGCGCGGTTCCGCCGGGAATATAAACGCCAACGCGTGACATCGGTTCAAAGCGTTCGCCAAGCGTGACTCCGGGGCGTGGCGAATAATGCCAAGCTTGCGGAATACGTTGTTCGGCGAATGACGTAACATTCTCTAAAGCTTGTTGTATCGCTTTTTTCCAATCGTCATTGACCAGTTTCGCTGCTTCATTTAGTTCGGTTGTCGTGACTTTGAATTGAGCTGGAGTCAGCTTGATATGGTCAAATTTCTCCGCAAATTTTACTAATGCGGTGTCGCCAGTGATTTTTATCTCAGACAGAATCATTTTTACTGATTCGTTAATTTCCGTAGAAACCGCCTCGCGGCGATAAATTTTCTCTAATTCCGGTTCAAAACCGGCTTTGGTGCAATCAATGATTTGCATACTGGAATTCCTTTCAATTTCCTCGTAATTTAAATGATAAATATATCTTATATCGAGCGTTTTTCAATAATCTGAAAAAAACAAGGGGAAGGGAAAGTTGGAGAGTTAAAAAAAAGAGCCTTAACTACGAAAAACAAAAGACACGAGAAAGAAAAAGAAAAGGGGGAATCTAACCACAGAGAACGCAAAGAAGGCACAAAGTACACAAGGAAAAATAATCGTGTAAATTGGTGTCTAAATTAGCGCGCGCATAATGCGCGCGCTAATTTAATAAACCCATTTAACGCAAGTTTAAGGTTAATAATAGTGAGTAAAAAGTTTAAAGGCTTTTTTGCCGACTTTGTTGAAGTCTCAAAATTTCGGAGTTATATTTGAATAGATTTATGGAATTAGCGTTTTAAGGATAAAACTATTATGAAGAAAGATATCTGTGTGTTTCTGTTCTGCGATGCATTGGGATTTGAGATTGTATCCACTTACCATTTCATGGAACAGGAGTTACCGTTTCGCTATCCGGCCCGTACGCAGTTAGGTTATTCATCAACTGCTGTGCCGACAATTTTAACGGGAAAACCTCCAACTGAACATCGGCATTTAAGCTTTTTCTATCGAAATCCATCTGGCTATTCTCCGTTTAAAATCTTTAAAATATTACAGTATTTTCTTCATCCACGAATATTTTTTAATCATCATCGAGTGCGCCACCAGATAAGTAAATTAATCAAAAAAATTTGTGGGTTTACCGGTTATTTTAGTTTATATCAAGTCCCTTACGAACGCTTATCGCTTTTAGATTATTGCGAAAAAAAAGATATTTTTGCGCCATGCGGGTTGGCGCCGATTCCCAATCTGCATGATATGCTTGATAAGACTGGTATCAATTTTCACATCTCCAATTGGCGTAGAAGCGACAAAGAAAACCTCGACGAAGCGAAGAAACTCATCACTGAAAGAGCGACTGATTTGATGTTTATCTATACAGCAGAAATAGACGGTATGTTGCATTTTAACGTCAAAGATCCTGAAGTAGTGTCAAAAAGACTCAAAGCTTACAGTGCAGAAGTAAAAGGATTGTTAGAGGCGGCTGCCGTGAATGGCGATAATTTGCGTCTATTTGTGATTTCCGATCATGGCATGACGCCTCACGTCGGCACTGTTGATCTGAAATCGCGACTGGAAGCGACTCCGTTTCGTTTCGGCACTGACTACATTGCTTGTTACGATTCCACGATGTTGCGACTTTATGTACTGAATCCGTTGTGCCGTGAAGAGTTGTTGCGTTCTGTAGATGGCGCTCCTGGTAAATGGCTTTCTGAACAGGAGAAAAAAGATTTCAATCTTGATTTTGATGATGCCATGTACGGCGACGAAATATATCTTTTGGAACCGGGTTATCAGCTGGTGCCGAGCGATATGAGCTCCAAAGCCATTCCCGGCATGCACGGTTATACGCCGGATGATATTTATTCAACGGCTTCACTACTTAGCAATGTCCGACCAGATTTCGTGCCTGAGGAGATCAGTGGTTTTTTCGACCTGATTAGGCGTGAAGCTGAAAAACTTGCAGAAGACCGCTAAAAGATGATCAGTGTAATTTTACGTTCGAAAAACGATGTTGCTCTAATCCGTCAAACTGTGGAGGGATTGTTGGGGCAACGCGATTGTGACGAATTTGAGATAATCTCTTGTGATGACAGTTCTACTGATGGCACTGCCGAAATTATTGCAGAATATCCCGAGGTTCGGCGCATTGATCCTGAATCCGTTCCCTATAATCCTGCGCGCGTTTTGAATCGTGCAGTTCAACACACAAAAGGGGAATTGATCATCTTCAACAACTCGGATTCGATACCGCAGAATGACCAATATTTTCGCTATCTGATTGAACCGCTTGCTGACTCGCAGTGTGGAGCGGTTTATGGTTGTCAGCTGCCACGTCCGGATGCTTGGGCGTTTATCAAGCGCGAACACCGACGCGCTTTTAATCCTCAAAGTTCCACTTCGGCGATTCCTGATTTTTTTTCACTCGTAGCTTCGGCGACACGCCGTGAGATTTTGTTGGAGGAACCGTTTGATCTTGCGATGCAGTATTCCGAAGATATTGAATGGAGTCGGCGTATCCAGAAAAAAATGAATTTACAAGTTGTTTATGCCCCCAAAGCGGTTGTTGAACATTCTCACAACTACACTTTTCGAGAAGTGTGGAAACGCTTTTATAACGAAGGACGGGCTGAAGTTCAAATTTCACAAAAACCGCCTGCCATTACCGCATTAATCAGACAACCAGTCATGGAGATTTTACGCGACCTTGGTTTTGAACTTAAAAATTTAGAATTAAAAGATATTCCACGCGGCATATTATATCGGATAATTCAAAAATATGCGACTTTCCGAGGCGGCTATGCGGAAGCAGGGCGGTGGCGTTTATGAAATTACTCTTTGTTGGAGAATTTGCTGGTTTTGCTGGCGGAATTGAACGTTATATCTACAAAACTGCTGAGTTGTTGCGCGAACACGGACATTCGATATCTGGTTTATTCAAAGAGCCAGGAAAGGGTGAAGCTGATTTTTGTACGGTTTTTGATAAAACTTACTTTCTAAAAGAACTAGACTCGGTGCCAGATGATTTTGATTTTGCAATTATCCATAAAGTGCGTGATCCGCTCATAATGGCAACGCTTTTACAGCGTTTTCGGGTTATCACTGTAATCCACGATCATGAATATTACTGCCCGCGGCACAGTTTGTATTATCCGATCATCTACAAAAATTGTTTTTACACAACCTCAAGATTGCTCTGCGGTCTCTGTGGTATGACCCGTTTATGCTCGAATAGTCTGCTGAAAAAAGCTTATGAAAGTTTTTTCACTTCTCCGCGTTTATGGCATAAAATTTGCGCTTCCGAACGCTTAGTAGTGCTTTCCGAATTTATGCGTAAACTTGCAGTCACTAATGGCGCACCTGAAGACAAAACGAAAATTATTTATCCGTACATAAAACTACCCGAAGTGGTCTCTTCTGTAAAAATTAATTCCGATCCGCCACATCTGTTGGTCCCAGGTCAACTGGTGCGTGGCAAAGGTGTCGACCAACTCCTGAAAGCCGTTCCAAAAATAAAAGGCGAATTCGTCATTGATATTCTTGGCTCAGGAAAAGATGAAGAACGCCTCCGGATTCAGGCCAAACCACTAGGCGAAGCGGTACAGTTTCACGGTTGGCAAAATCATCCGGAAACATTTTTTGCCAAAGCATCGGCGGTTCTCCTGCCGTGGCGTTGGTTGGAACCGTTCGGGTTAGTCGGTCCCGAAGCTTTGGCTAATGGTATTCCACTCGTCGGTTTTAACGTCGGCGGGATCGGCGAATACCTGATTGACGGCGAAACCGGTTTACTGGCTCCGCGTGGCAATATCAAAGCATTCGCAGAAGCAGTCAGCCGGATCGTCGCCTCACCAGAACTACGCGCAGAATTGGGCGAAAACGGACGAGAACTAGTGAAAAATAAATTCTCAAAACAACGTTTTATAGAAAGCTGGGAAACCTTGCTCCTAAGCAAGTAGAGGGGAGAGTTGTAGAGTTGTAGAGTTGGAGAGTTGGAGAGTTGTAGAGTTGGAGAGTTGGAGAGTTG
>DLIO01000032.1:14813-18067 GCA_002483765.1 Lentisphaeria bacterium UBA7640
GCGCATAATGCTCGCGCGAATTAAGTACCAGAATCACATCATCCTGTGGTTTCACTTTCTTTGCTCATAATCCAAAATGGTTGGAGTTAATGAGGATTATATTATACGTGACAAAAGCCAGAAAAAGCAAACACCTATCTGGCGGGAAAGAGATAATCATGTATGATATCATTACAAAACTGTAAAATGACAATGATTCTGCAAATCGTCAAACCAATCGGTTCCTACGTCCTGTTATTTTGGGCGAGTTAAAGAGCAGATCGACACGTAGCTTTAAATCATTCGGTGGGCGTGTAGTTGTAGTTTTAAGATTGGGTTGGCGTTGATGATTTGGAAATTTATTTGATTTTGTTCGGCGTAACGGATGGCAGACAGTATTTGAACTCTTAGCGCGTTGCTGCAAAAGTATATTGAACGGCAATCCAGAATTACGATTTTCGATTCTTCATTTAATAAATTTTCAGCGCGGCGATGTCCGGCAAAACTTAGTGACAATCCTAGCAGTGAAGCTAGCAGGGCATTGCATGAAAGTCCGCCAAACACAAAAAGTCCTAAGGTGTAGCGTTTCCATAATCGCGTGGGTTCCTGGATAATTCGGTATATCCATTCTAGTCCCGATTTTTGAACCCATTTGGGCGCGCGTTTGACTTTGCCACTGATGAAGTTGAAGGTTCCGCCTATTCCGATTGCGACTGGGGCTTTTAAGCGCGATTGGTTGCGCATCAACCATTGTTCCTGTTTGGGATTGCCAAAGCCGATCAATAAAATATCGGGCGCGACTGCATTGATAGTTTCACAGATTTCGTCATTGATCTTTTTGCTTTCGGCAGAGTCATCAAGTTTTACCCATGGTGTACTAATCCCTGCAATGCAAAGACCGGGAAAGCGCGAACATAAAATATCCGCGGCTTCTTGCGTTGCGTCGGGAGCACCACCGAGGAAATAGAGTCTTTTACCGTTAGTTGCGGCTTTTTCAGCAATCATCTGAACGAGGTCCACGCCGGCTACACGTTCAGGAAGTGCAATGCCTAACATTTTGGAAAGCAATACTAGTGGCATACCGTCGGGCGTCACTAAATCGGCACGGCGTAGAATATCGCACATCTCTGGATGGCCATGATGCCAAAGAAATGAATGACTATTGACCATGAAATCAACATTAACAGTCGCGACCATTCGGCATCCAGTTTCTGACGGCATATCGGTAAATTCAAAAATACGTTTCATTACACTATCGTAATCCAAGCGGTTAATTGGAATGCCAAGGATTACCGCGATTTTCCTATCGTCGGATTTAAGATCGAGAGTTTTCATATATTTCCACTAGTTTTTTAACATGTTTTTTCCAACTGAATTCGACAGCGCGGTTGTGTCCAGCCGCAATAAGTTCTTCACGAAGTTTGTCGTCAGTTAAAATTTTTTCCATTGCAGCCGCAATCTCGTTTGGTTTTTCTGGGTTAAAAAGCAGAGCCGCGTCGTGTCCAATTTCGCCAAGCGATGAGCTATTGCTACAACAACATGGTACTCCGTAATACATCGCCTCAATCAAAGACAAACCAAATCCTTCAAATAGTGAAGGGAAAACATAGATTTGGGCATTGCGATAAGCCTCTTCAAGATCAGCCGAATCGATGAAGCCGGTAAAGATAATCTGTTCTGCGCAGGCTGATTGTTCCGCGTATTGATGTACTTCTTCGGCGCCATCCCAGTCGGAACCACCAAATACTAATTTTAGATTACCTCTAACTTCACTTGGTAGCATTTCGAACGCACACATTAAGTTTAGATGGTTTTTCCCCGGATGATGAATTCGGGAAAGATAAAGAATATAGTTTTCACCTGTTAAATTATGTTGTTTCAGCCAGCCAGAACGTTGATTGGTCGGAATGGTCAGACCATTGTAATTAAGATGGATTCGATCCGGCGCAACTCGCCAGAATTTCTCTAGATCGCGAGCGGTTGATTTACTGATGGCGACAACTGCTGGAGCGCGCCGAACGAATATCGGGAGAATTTTTTTGAGATAAAACATGCGGAAAGAGTCGTATTTTTGCACAATGTGGAATTGTGCGAGGTCATGTACGACTGTAATCGTGAAGCGTGGATAAAACATAAAAGAACGCCGATTACCAGCCGCAATAATAAAAAAATCACAACGATATTTCTTAATAATAAAAGGGGCAATAAAGAGGTGATAAATCATTGAAAATAGTGGACGTTTAGTCCAGCGCGGTAAAGCGATAACGGTGTAGTCGGGAAAAAAAACAGTGGCATCTGATTCAACCAAAAGGATCAGTTCGTGTTGTTGACGTTTTAGTTCTTCTATGATTTCGCGAGTGTAAACCGAAATCCCGGATTCGCCGCGGTCGAATGGGACGCAACTCACTAGAATTTTCATTGTTTTGCCTTAGTTCGCAAAGTAAGTTTTAGATACATTTCATGGTAAATTTTAATTAAATGTGCGTAAGTGAATCTTGCCAAAACCATTTTGCGTCCAGCTTTACCCATTTCTGGCAGTTTTTCCCGTTCACCATAAGCTTGAATCATTGCAGAAGCAAGTTCGGCAATGTTTTCAGACTGGAAGAGATAGCCGTTGCGTTCCGGTTCAATCAGATTGGGATCGACTGAGTCACTCTGAATTACCGGTATTCCGCCAGCCCATGATTCAACGACAACCGCGCCGGAGTTCATGAAACGCACTGGCACGACATGAATATCGCTTTGTTGTAGAAATCCCACGACTTCTATGCGTTCAACCATTCCTGTGCAAAATATACGTTGCTCTAATTTGTGTTCAGCTATTGTGTCTTTTATGGTGCTAAGCAGTTCCGGTTCATAATCATCCCTACCAACTAAAATCATGACAGAATTCGGTATTTGAGCAGATATTTTACAGAATGCATTGACTGCAATGTCTTGACCTTTTATTTTTGAAATACGCCCCAAAACTAAGAAAATCATCTGTTCTGGCGAGATATTGTATTTTTCACGGACATCAAAGTCAACGGGAACCTGATATTCTGACGGCTCAATCGGGACTGGCGAAAAACTGACATCTTTGTTGTAACGTCGGAAGAAGGCTATTTCGCGTTCGGAGATGGCAAAGATATGGGAACAGTGGCGGATGAGAAATCTTCTAATCCAACTTGGCGCGTAGGAATTTAGACAGTTAGGATCAATCTTTCCAGTTTGCTTTTCAATCAGCGCATAGTCTAAAAGGTCGAATGAACATAAAATGGTTCTTCTGCATTTGA
>DLIO01000012.1:0-14181 GCA_002483765.1 Lentisphaeria bacterium UBA7640
AAATACTTTTGAAATTACCTCATGTGAATAGCATTAATCTTATTGCTTTTCGATTATTAGTGTTGACATTGTTTTGTGTTCAGCATATATTAAACGTAAAGCTTAGTAATAATTATAAAACGATAAGGAGTTGACATGGCTGAAGAGAAAGACATGAACGCCGCAGAGTCAGAAGTGACAGATCCGCTTAAGAGTCGTGATACCAATACTGGCAATCTGGATTCATTAGATGATACTCGTACCCGTAAAACAATAAAATTACGGCCAGGGACATATTCCCCATCTCCCCCACCAATTTCGATCCCTAACGGAAACGAAACAGTGGAACTGATTGCCGATCCGTTGAATACTCGTCACACTAAAACTGGTGCACTTCATAAGCTAGAGGACACTCGGACGAGGAAAACAATTAAAGTAGTCCCTGGTGCGAGCAAGGAAATAGCTGTTAAGCAGAGCAACGTGGACTTTGAGCCAATCGCAGATACTCACACTCGAAAAACAATTAAAGTAGTTCCTGAGGCGAGCAAAGATACGGCTACTAGGGAAGATACTCACACTCGAAAAACAATTAAAGTAGTTCCTGAGGTGAGCAAAGATACGGCTACTAGGGAAGATACTCATACTCGAAAAACAATTAAAGTAGTTCCTGAGATGGGCGAGACGGCTATTAAGCAAGAAGAACCAGAGGCTACTCCCGATAGCGAAGACACTGCAACAGCTAAACTAGAACGGCCAGCAAGAAAGCCCGGCGCTCCAACTTTGATTTTGCGACCGGAAGAACTTGCTGAAACAGATGAACCACCCGTTAAACCAACGGAAGTCGGGCTTGATGCTGAAGTCGACGATGAAGACACTGCAACAGCTAAACTAGATCGGCCAGCAAGAAAGCCCGGCGCTCCAACTTTGATTCCTCAAGCGGCAGCAAGTGAATCTAAAAGTGCTGATGCCTCGATTCCAAAGCCGCCGGTAGAAGAGGCAAAAAGCAGTGGATATTCGGATACACGGACTCGAAGAACGATTAAGTTTTCCCCTACAGCTGCGCCAGCACCTTCTCCCGATGCTAAAACAGTGGAATTGTCAGCCAAGCCGGCTGAAAGTGCTAAACCTGACGAAAAAAGAGATACTCGCACTCGTAAATCAATTAAGATTGCTAGTGGCGTTGACGCTGCGTCAAAACCTTCTTTGGTTCAAAGTGCAGCTGAATCCGCAATGCCTACGGAACAAGCCAAGGTGATCCAGCCGTCAAGTCAAACCATAAAATTGCGGCCATCTGGATCAGGGAGTGCGGCTCCTGTGGCAGCAGTGACTACAGAAGCTACACCGCCTTCTTCAAAGGATACAATAAAGCTAAAACCAGCGGCAGGATCTGTGCCATCAGGTCAAAAGGCGCCAGCTTCTGCTCCAGGAAATATACCATCTTCAGCCCCTGACGCTCCAAGTGGTCTGCGCATTGCCGGAGCACCGAGTGCGCCTCCGACGTCTAGCGCGACTGGTGAAGCATCCGATTCACAAGCTCCCGAAGTCAAAAATGGTTTGGTATTAAAAAAGAACGAATCTGCGCGCAAAGCGCCGCCACGTGCGGCGGCTGAAGAAGCTGCGCTAAAATCTGGGAAAATAAAATCTTCTGCAAGCAGTGGCCCGAGCTGGGCCTATACCTCTTTTTGTGTTTTGATGCTCTTGTGTTTGCTGTTCACCGTTTTTGTTTCAGCGGCACATTATCTTAATACTTGGGAGCCTGAGCTGGCGGAAAAATATGTTAGTGGTCGCATTGCGGTTCCAGTTCTCGACGAACAAATTAAAAATCGTTAGAAATTGTAAGAAGTAGCAACTTCTGGTTTACTAATTAGGAGCTTAATTACGGAGAAAATTGGGAGATTGCTACTAATGTGTGTTAATGGGCACTAATAATGTGGGAGTGAGGTTTCCTCACTCCCGATTTTTTTATGTCCTTGTGTCAAAAATTCACTCCAATATTTTCCCGTGGATGTTTATTTGCCTCCTTAAACCCTAAACCCTAAGCTCTTTTAATGTCAAAGTATTCATGTGTAATTTTAGCTTCACAATCCGAGCGCCGGAAACAGCTTTTAACGGCTACTGGAGTCGTCTTCGAAACATTGACGCCTGAAGTTGAGGAGATCAATATTGGTCGTTATTTTCGCCATATCCCATTGATTAATGCTGTACTCAAAGCACATGCGGTAAGTATTGATAATTCTGAAGCGCTGGTAATCGGTGCAGATACAGTAATTGAGTTCAATAATCAGATCATCGGAAAACCGAAAAACTTAGAAGATTCGCGGCGGATCCTCGGATTGTTGTCCGGACAGCGCCATTTTGTGTCAACTGCAGTATGCTTGCGGTGCCGAGAACTTGACGCCGAAATACGTTTTGTCGAAACCAGCGAGGTCGAATTTAAATCTTTAGGTGCTGCAACCATTGAACAGTATTTGTCGAAAGTATTTACATTGGATAAAGCCGGAGCTTACAATATCGACGAATATGGAGATTTACTGATCAATCAAGTCAAAGGCAACATTGACAATATCATTGGATTGCCGTGTGTTAAATTACTTCGTGCTCTTCATAGTATCCAAGCTTTGAAATATTAGTGTAATCTTGATATTGTGGTCTAAGCGCAAGATATTATTCCGAATTACTATCCTGCGAATTATCTGACTTGGCCTGATCAATTGCATCTAAAACGGCTTTATCTACTAAAGATACATGGCCATCGACTCGACCATCATCAAGAGGATTTACGATCCGTGCTTCGAGGTCACGGAACAGGTTAAACAGGTCTAATACGCCACCAATACCAAACCAAAAGACAGTAAAGAATGCCAAAATTCCGGGAATTATCAGTGTGACAATAAAGAAGTAATGTCCCCACCATTCAAGCGGCCACGGCGAAAACGCATTCCAGATAACTACTAGCAGAAAAATAAGAATAAATTTATAAATAAATGAGTAGACAAAGAAGAACCATGCAATGAATCTATCACCTTTACTATACTCGGAAGTAATTCCAATCAATTTAGAAACCACCGTTCGAAAACTCCATGCTACTTGTTGAGGTGCATCTTCACCGTTAATATTGTATTTGCCGCGATGGAGCATCCGATCAAGATTAAACGGAGTACGACAGGTCATCCACGAGACAACGATATATAAAAAAAGTGTTGTAACCATGGTCATAAAATAAAATTCATACGAGTTAATCGGGCATTTGACTGGGTTCATTGTCCAAACAATATATGGATTGAATGGCGCAGAAATTTTCGCCAAAACGCTACCGACATAATCCACAATATTCATCTGTTCCATCCATGGATAAACGTGATCGGCCCAATTGCGTTGAACCAGAACGCTACCGATTGAGAGAAACATTCCAGTTAAAAGTGATGTCCACGCACCTGCTGTTGTTCCGAAACGGCTGTACAAACCGAAAATCATGACCGGACCGCAACCGCCCGTCCACATTGAAACCATAATGGTGACAAACAGATTAATGTAATCAAGTTGAGCCATGAAAAATGATCCGATAAAAAAGAAAACTCCAACCAATATAGAGATGATTCGGAGCATTTTGATGTGCCCTTTCGGAGTGAAGGGTTTTTTCTTTAATGGCAGCACTACGTCCTGTGCAACGGTTAACGCGGCACTGAAGATTCGCGTGTCGTCAGTAGAGATCATCGCGAGCACTAGTAGCAGGCAAAATGCGCCCAGCAAGCCTGTCGGCAATATACTGCGCATCGTTTCAGCCATCATCATTTGATGGTATAATGTTCTAAATTGTTGGAATATCGCATTACCTTTCTCATCTTGTTGAAGAATTTCATGAGTACTCGTGAGATAAGCGGTATCCATACTCTTGTCCTCGGAGATCGGTTCGTCTACGCCGATAGTGTGGCTGTGAATTGGAATGTTTTTATAGTTTTCAAGCAATTCGCTTTTAATGGTCGGGTTTTTTACTAGTTCGCCCACGACTCGGCTCGAGATATTGACTCGAATAGATTTTGCCTGAGTGGCGAAGTTTTTATGATTGAGTACGGTGAGAATCGTAATGGCAATCAGTACATAAAAAATCATTCCGAGGAGGCCACGCCATGCGCCAAGTAATCCTGCCATCTTTTGCTCATGAGGAGACTTTGCGGCGGAAGATGTCCCTGCACCAATCCAGCTGGCTCGATGTAAAATCGTCGCGAAGACCGTTACTACCAAAAAGAAAACGTTGAAATCACGTAACTTTGAGATGTCGTAAGGGTTGAGGAAACTTTCACCCGGAGCACGGTCAAGCATTACTGGAACAATTTCATTGCTCCATGAAAATTTATAGAGGATAAAAACGGTGAAGACCACCAATAATGGATAGAGAAACATCCCTTGGATGGAGTCAGTGATAACTAGTGCCAAAGTACCACCCATGCAGATAATTGAAATAGCCAATGTTAAGACCACTGTCACAATGATCATAAAAGTGGGGAATTGAACTCCATAAATAGTGATGTGATGCGGTAAATCAAGGAAATAAATGAAAAAACGAGCCGCAATTGCGGGCATAATCATGTTTGCCAACATTTCTGAAACTGAGCGTAGAGCGGATGCAAAAATTCTGAAGGAGCGACTATAGCGCATTTCTAAGAATTGCCCTAGTGACATCGCCTTAGTTTCTCTGAAACGGTAAGTACAGTAACCAGTTAGCCCGATAATGACCGAGAGCGGTAATAGCAAGTTTGTCCAGAAAGTCAGAGCGAATCCGGTTTTGTAATGAACTTCCACAAAAGCTACTAAAGTAATGATGGAAAGACCATTAGCCACATCACCAATACAAATGACATAGCGTCCACAAATACGACCGGCTGAGAGAAAATCAGCAACTCCGCGGATATAGCGTCTTGAAAATAAGCCCATGCCAACAACAAACACAGTCGGAATTAACACAATCAGCCAGTCAAGTAAACTCATTTTGCAATCATCCTTAAAATTATTTATGTATATTCAACAGTGAAAATGTAAGATGAATGCCTTCCAGAAATATGCAAACTGATTTTGTTAATTAAATCATAAAATACAGGATTAATGATAAAATTAAAAAAGTTGGTAGTGCATTGGTATGACCAATTGGCGATTAATATGAATAAAAAAGATTATTGGTTTAAGTCACTATTTTTTTGTTATTGAAGCTCGATAGAATTCGCGCGCGCATTATGCGCGCGCGAATTTCAGCGAGTCTTGGTTCCTGGAACGAAACGAATATCTTGACAGAATTCTCCGCCTAAGCTTTGATTTATTTTAACTATGATCTGTTTCTTAACTGGTCCGCTTAATTCACGGATCCAAGCATTATGAAACACTCCGATTTCAGCAGTACCTTGGATTAAATTGATTGGTTCAGAAATGGCGGCGATTTGTTGACCAACAATTTCTGGCCAGTATTCTCGAAGTTTGATTCCCGCCAGGGCTTGGGGTGTTGCGCTTTTTTTTAGTAGCTTACCAGCCAAGTCGCTTATTTTGACTACATTAGAGGCGTATGTAGCGGTTTCAATTTCAGCACGTTGCTGGCCATACCATTCGCTTAGTATGCTTTGAATAATTCGACGTTTTTTGATTTCAGACCGGCGCGACATCGCTAACCACCGGTACCGATACCACAAAATGCAATCGGTAGCAAAAGTGCATCTAACGCGAGCTTAAATGGCGCAACAAAGCCAACTGCGATATTTTTGACTCCAGAGCCTAAAAGCCCAAATGGAAGTCCGAGCGTAGATTGAAGCACACCGATGGGTAGATAAAATATTTCAATGACATCCTTGCCCATTTTAATCATGTGAACACCACCAGTTTTCAATCCGCGCAACACATAAGGCGCGGCAATTTGAGCCGCTTCAATAGCTATTGGAGCGAGAATCGCAATAGTGACCGGATCAATGGCTTGGGCTTTTTGGATAGGAAATACTGTAAAACCGATAATCAAAACGGTCATTAGCAGTAGAGTTTTCTTCATTGATCCGCTCCTGCGAATAAACAATGCGCCTGAACTTCAGGCGCACTGGATTTTATGATGCTTAGTGACAACCGCCGCCACAACCCTCGCAACTACTTTCGCAGCCGCTTTGTCCATAAAAGTTTTTGATTTTATCGATAACAGCTTCTGGGGTGAAACCGAACTTCTCAGCTAGGACTTTGTAAGGGGCGGATGCGCCGAAGTGGTCAATACCAATAGCTAACCCGCTAGATCCGACCACTCTATGCCAGCCAAAAGTAGATCCGGCTTCAATGGACACTCGGAAATTACACCAGCTTGGAATTATTTCTTCTTGATATTCGGCGTCTTGTTGGAAAAACAATTCCATTGACGGCATGGAAACCACGCGAGCTTTAATGTTGTATTTTTCTTTAAGTTGATCAGCACTTTTCAGCGCCAGCGATACTTCAGAACCAGTTGCAATCATAATCATATCGAACTCTTCTTCATCGCGTAAAATATAAGCGCCTTTGGTGACATCTATATTTTTAGCTAATTCTGGTGCAATCGGATCAAGATCCTGTCTGGTTAAGAGCAGAGCGACTGGGCCTTGTTCCTGTAGAGCGGCTGCCCAACAATGAGCAACTTCGTTGGCATCTGCTGGACGGAAAACCCTCATGCCTGGAATAGTACGAAGCATGGCGATTTGTTCAATCGGTTCGTGAGTCGGACCATCTTCTCCGACATAAAATGAATCGTGAGTTAGAATATAAATCTGATGTAAACTTTGGAGAGAAGCTAAACGTATGGCCGGCTTCATGTAATCCGAGAAAACAAAGAACGTTGAAGTATAAGGAATACTTGCACCGTACGCTGCCATACCGTTACCAGCCAAAGCCATCGCCAATTCACGAACGCCAAAATGCAAATTCCGTCCGGTGCGTTCTGTCGCAGAGAAACTGGTCTCTTTTTTAATGTCACTCTTGTTAGACGGTGAAAGGTCAGCCGATCCTCCGAATAGTGACGGAACTAGTTCAGAAACTTTTTGCAAAATATCTCCACTAGAGGAGCGAGTAGCAATCGGCTTTGATACCGGAGCAACTTTTAAGAGTTCTTCAAGGATATTTTCGGGAACGGTTTTGTTTAACATTTTTGAAATCAATTCAGCTTGTTCAGTGTTGCTGGAAAGAAAGTCTTGAAACTTTTTATCCCAAGCTGCGGCATTGGCCTCGAGTTCTTTAACTCTTGCCGAGATACTAGTTTTGACTTCTTCGGGCACCTGGAACATCTCTTCAGTAAAGCCAAGGTTTTTATGGGTAGCGATCAATTCTTCATCGCCGAGTGCCTCGCCGTGGCTAGATGCTTTACCCTGTTTGCCAGGAGAACCGAAGCCAATGCTGGTTTTGCCGACGATCAAAGTCGGGCGTCCGTCTGATTTGACCGCTTCAGCCAGCGCCTTGTCGCATTGCTCGATATCGTTGGCATTAGCGACACGAATAACACGCCAGTTATAGGCCTCAAAACGTTTTCCGACATCTTCGGAGAAGGCGAGGTCGGTACTGCCCTCAATAGTGATGTTGTTGTCATCATAAAAGACGATAAGGTTATCTAGTTTTAGATGACCAGCCAATGAAGCGGCTTCGGAAGTCGCTCCTTCCATCATACAACCATCGCTGGAAATCATGAAAAAGCGACTATCAACTAAGCCGGTCTTGTCGAGTTTTGTACGTGCGGCAAAGTTTTTATTGGCAATAGCCATGCCGACGCCGGAAGCGAATCCGGTGCCTAGAGGCCCAGTGGTGATTTCAACTCCGGCGGTATGCCCAAGTTCAGGATGTCCTGGAGTCCGGCTGTCCCATTGGCGGAATTGTTTTAATTCTTCCATTGGCAAATCGTATTCAAAAAGATGCAATAATGAGTAAAGAAGCATTGAACCATGTCCAGCCGACAAAATAAAGCGGTCACGTCCAAGCCATTGCGGGTTTTTAGGGTTATGGCGAAGATATTTATTCCACAGGGTGAATGCAAAATCCGCGGTACCCATCGGCAATCCAGGGTGTCCAGATTTAGCTTTTTGCACGGCATCAGCGGATAAAAGGCGAATAGTATCGGCAGAAAGTTTGCAGAGTTTCAGGTCATTCATGGCAAGGTTTTCCTTATAGTTTCTAGTTTTTCTTCAATCGGTTTGCTTATTCGGATGTAATCCGTTATATTTTTAAATATGAAAGAGTTAAAATAGTGACAAATACAGGAAATTGCAAACGACCAATGAGTGAAAATTTTATTACTTCAACCCTTAACAAAAAAGATCAGGCACGAGATAATTCTCTGCGTCCTTCAGATTTTAAAGATTTTCCTGGACAAGAAAGGGAGAAAGAAAAACTACAGCTTTATACTGCGGCAGCAAAACAACGCGGAGAAGCTTTGGGACATCTTCTATTGAGCGGCCCACCAGGACTCGGTAAAACCACGCTGGCTTATATTATTGCCAACGAAATGGGCACGAATATTAAATCTTCGAGTGGCCCGGCTATCGAAAAACCCGGCGATCTTGCCGGCTTACTGACCTCACTTCAGGCTGGCGATATTCTGTTTATTGACGAAATTCATCGATTGAATAATACGGTTGAAGAATATCTCTACAGCGCGATGGAGGATTATTTTATTGATATTATGCTCGATCAAGGACCAGGCGCGCGTTCGGTCCGGTTAAATGTTGAACGCTTTACTTTGATTGGAGCTACGACACGACAGGGAATGTTGACCGCACCGTTACGTTCACGTTTTGGTATGTCATGTCGTTTAGAACTTTATGAACCCAAAGATTTAAAAACAATTATTCATCGTTCTGCCGGAATACTTGGTGTTAGCATTGATGATGCTGGCGCGTATGAAATTGCTTCTCGGTGCCGTGGCACTCCGCGTATTGCCAACTCATTATTGCGTTGGGCGCGCGATTATGCTCAGATTAAAGAAAATCATAAAATTAATAAAACTATCGCTAATGCGGCTCTCGAGATGTATGACATTGATAGCGATGGCTTAGATCGCATGGATAATCGTTTGCTCGAAATTATCATTAAATTTTATCATGGCGGTCCAGTTGGTTTGAAAACTTTAGCGGTCGCTGTTGGGGAAGAAGATCGCACTATTGAAGATGTTTACGAACCATATCTGATTCAAGAAGGTTTCTTGATGCGGACACCGCAGGGGCGTATTGCCGCACCGCGAGCTTGGCAGAAATTAGGGTTGAAGCCGCCCGCCAATAGTAAAGGAATAGATCATAATCAGCCAGAATTGTTTGAATAAGTATTAAAAAATTGACATCTAGGGCAGGGTAAAGTTCTGTTATGAAACTTGATAAAACAACTTAAGGGAGTTAACGTGAACAGAGAAAAACGGATATTAGTCTGTGACGACGACGAAATTTTTCGTACATTCTTGTTGCGAGTTTTGAAGTCATCAAACCTACCAGCAATTGCCGCTTCAGGTGGCGACGAGGCAATAGACATTTTAGATAGTAACGGCGAAAATATCGCGTTGGTTTTGGTTGATCTGCTGATGCCAGTGCGTTCAGGCTGGGAAGTGATTGATTTTATAAAAAAACATGACGGTCTGGCTAAGATTCCAGTCATTGCAATCACTGGTCTGGCTCCGGATCCAGTCGGTATGGAGAAGATCGAACAACACTGTGCCGCGGTGGTTTATAAAGGCGGTAATTTTGACGTTGAAGAGTTAATAAAGAAAATAACAAAGTTGATAAGTTAACATTTATGAATATTCCAGAAATTGAAAATTCGGTTTTTGTGATGGTCGATATGCAGGAAAAACTCTTACCGGTCATGCACAATGGAGAAGAGTGTCTGAAACGTCAGCAAGTATTGTTGCGCGGTGCCGAGGCTCTGAAGTTGCCAGTGATAATTAGCGAACAATATCCGCAGGGATTAGGTAACACGGTTCAGGAATTGAAAGCGCTGTTCCAGCCAGAATGGAGCGTAGTGAGTAAAACCGCCTTCTCCTGTTTCGGTGAAGATCTTTTTATGGAAAAATTAAAAAATTATCCTTGCGCTACTAATTTGATTATTAGTGGTATTGAATCGCACGTTTGTGTGCTTCAGACTGCTTTAGATGCGCTTAATAATGATTTTCAGGTCATTGTTGTCGCAGACGCGGTAACCTCTCGCAAACCAGCAGATCGTGACACCGCATTACAGCTGATGGCACAAAATGGCATTCAGGTAATGTCTTCAGAATCGCTCTTGTTCATGTTGTTACATTCCGCTTCCCATCCAGCCTTCAAAGCTGTCTCTAAATTGATTCGCTGAGCTGGTTATTCGTTCAAACAGTATACAAAAATAAAAAACAGGAGAAATTGTGATTAATTGTCTTGAAAATTTACAGAAAATTCTGGAACCGTATCCCTGGAGTTATCCGGTTATTACTGTAGCGGCCTTATTTGTACTAGCAGCGCTGGTCAATTGGGTCACAAAGAAAATCTTAGTTCGCGGAACGCATAAAATAGTGAAAAGTTTGTCGCTTGAGGGAAGCGCAGAACAGCGATCGCGATTGCTGTTAATTTCACGGTTAGCTAATATTATTCCATTGTTGGTGTTGACTGTAGGCGTTACGATAGTCCCAGGTTTGCCGGTGCCAGTACTGACGCTGATTCGTAAAGTTTGTAGTTCTGGCGTTCTTATTGTTATATCTTTGGCGGTGTCAGAAGTACTCAACTTGATTAATATGGCATATCAACGTCGTCCTGACGCTGATAGTAAGCCGATTAAAGGATATTTGCAGGTTACCAAAATTCTAGTTTTTGTCATTGCTGTAGTTTTAATTATCGCGAATTTTTTAGATCGCAGTCCAATGATTTTACTCTCCGGTATTGGTGCAGTGGCAGCGGTTTTGATGTTAATATTTCAAGATACTATCCTTTCTTTGGTTGCCAGTATTCAGCTTGGTTCTAACGATATGGTGCGAGTCGGCGATTGGATTGAAATGCCGAGCCAAAATGCCGATGGCGATGTAATCGATATTGCACTGCATACGGTGAAAGTACAAAATTGGGATAAAACTATAACCACTCTGCCGATCCGCAAATTAATTACTGATTCATTCAAAAACTGGCGCGGCATGACTAATGCAGGTGGACGTCGCATTATGCGCTCTATTTATATCGACCAAAAAAGTATCCGTTTTCTTGAACAAAAAGATATTGACCATTTAAAACAGTTTGTAATACTTGATGAGTACTTGAAAGAAAAACAACTTGAACTGACCGATTGGAACCAAAGACTTGCTGAGTCTGGAGCTAACCCAATCAACTCTCGAAGAGTAACTAATCTTGGCACATTTCGAGCTTATATCTCGCAATACCTCAGCCATAATCCGCACATTCATAAAGATATGATCGCAATGGTACGCCAACTACAACCGGGCGTAACCGGTATCCCTTTGCAAGTATATTGTTTTACTAATGACATACGATGGGTCGTTTACGAAAATATTCAGGCTGATCTCTTTGATCATCTGCTGGCAATTATGCCGGAATTTGGCTTGCGCGTTTTTCAACAATGTAGCGATTCTTCCGGATTTATTCTGCCCATGGCCAATGCCCCCGAAGTAGCTCAACCCAAAGAATAAAACTACTGTAATTAGCGGGACTGAATTAGCGCGCGCATAATGCGCGCGCGAATTAATAGATCAAGTTATGAAGATATCATGAAACATTGGCAATCTTTAAAACTTGATAAGTCACTAAACCTAAATTATCTTAGTGATATTGTTTTTAAATCTTTTTCAACAATTAAGGAGTTACTATGAACAGTGATATTCTCATATCTGTAGCAAAATCAATCGTCGCGGAACAAAAAGGTGTGTTAGCGGCAGACGAAAGCACCCCTACGATCAAAAAACGTCTTGACACGATCAAGGTTGAGTCCACCGAAGAAAATCGCCGCTGTTACCGTGAAATCCTTATTACGGCTCCCGGGATCGAACAATACATTGGCGGCGTCATCCTCTTTGACGAAACATTGCGCCAGAGTACTAAAGACGGCACTCCCTTTGCGAAAACTTTGTCAAGTCGGGGAATCGTTCCTGGAATTAAGGTGGACAAAGGCACCACAGCATTGGCACTGCACCCTGGCGATAGGATTGCCGAAGGTCTGGACGGCTTGCGTGACCGCCTTGGTGAATATAAACAGTTAGGGGCGAAATTTGCGAAATGGCGAGCAATTATTGATATCAATGAACACTGTATTCCTACAGCATTCAGCATTCGTGCTAACGCCCGGGTGTTGGCGCGTTACGCCGCGCTTTGTCAGGAACAGGATATCGTGCCGATCGTGGAGCCTGAAGTGCTGATGGATGGCGCGCACAGTATTGAGCGTTGCGAAGAAGTTACGTCGAGGATACTTGAGGCAGTGTTTACTGAACTCGATGCTCATCGCGTATTATTCGAAGGGATGTTACTAAAACCTAATATGGTGATTGCTGGGAAAAAATGTACGCAACAAAATAGTGCAGAAGAGGTGGCTGAAGCCACGATTCGTTGCATGGCGCGCTACGTTCCAGCGGCTATTCCTGGGATCGTGTTTTTATCCGGCGGGCAGAGTGCGGAAGACGCGACTGACCACCTGAATGCCATGAACGCAATGGGCACTCATCCATGGAAGGTCAGCTTTTCTTATGGGCGAGCTTTACAGGCTCCAGTGCTTGCAACGTGGCAAGGCAAGGAAGGTAATTTGGCTTCTGCGCAAAAAATGCTTTTGAAACGAGCTAGGCTGAACAGCTTGGCCTGTGGCGGAAAATATACCCGAGCAATGGAAACGGCTGAATAGGAGCAATAAGATTTAGAAGTTGGAATTAGAAAAAAGGGGAAGTCACTACTAATTGCGCGCTAATAATGTGACAAAAAGAGGGGATCCATCCACTAAATCTGTCATGGTTTTTTAGTGTTTTTTGGCGGCAAGGGCGCCCGAGCTGAATGCCCATTGTAGATTGTAACCGCCGCAGGGACCGTCTAAATCTAGAACTTCGCCAGCGAAATACAAACCGGAAATGATTTGGCTTTCTAGCGTGTTGGGATTAATGGCGTTCAGTGCTACGCCGCCGCGAGTGACCATCGCTTTGTGCCATGATTCTGTTGATTTTATATTCAATGGTAAAGCAGTTAAAAGTTCTGCTAGTTTTCGGCGCGTAGTAGCAGGAAAACGCGCTGCCGTTATATTTTCGGTTTCGGCGAGAATACAGAGTTGTTCTGTTAATCTAGCCGGGAACATTGTCGATAACAGATTTTTCACCATTTTAGTGCCGTTATCACGTTGCCAGAGTTCAAAACGTTGTAACCATTGTTCATGGTCGTATTTCACATCGAGATTGATTTTTAACGGTACAGTCTGATGTTTTTCCAGTAGCTCTGAGACGAAGCGCGAAAGATTGATTACCGGTGGGCCGGAAATGCCGTGATGGGTAAATAATAGTTCGCCACGCCATGGGGTTCGGCGATGTTTGGGCAGATCAATGATTATTTGAGCGTTTGCAACTGCGATGCCGGTACAGGCTCCGGGCCATGATTCAACCGTTTGCAGTCCAGCAAGTGCTGGAAAAGTTTTGATTGTTTCGTGCCCAGCTTGACGCGCTAATTGATAACCGATACCCGAGCCACCGAGCGTCGGATAACTGCGTCCTCCAGAGGCGATAATTACTCGCTGAGCCGATAACTTGCCATGATCAGTAATAACTCCACAAATCTGATTTTTATCGATCAATAGTTCGCGAACCGTGATTCCGGTTTTTATCTCAATATTCAAGCGGTTGCATTCAGCAATTAACGCATTGAGAATATCGTTCGCTTTTTCAGAAGTCGGAAAAACGTGAAAGCCATCGGTGACGCTAGTCTCGACGCCGCGGAGTTGAAACCATTCGCGAAGTTCATTTGGGGGCAGGGCGTGGAGCGCTGGAAGCATGAAACGCCATTGACGGCCAAAAGCTCGCGCCAGTTCTTCGGGCGGTAGAACATTGGTGATATTACATTTACCACCTCCGGTCGCGAGCAGTCTGGCTCCAGGGCGAGTAAGCTGTTCCAAAACCACCACCTTAGCAGCGGGGAAATTTTGCGCAGCAAAAATTGCCGCCATCAAGCCAGCAGGACCAGCTCCGACGATAATTACAGTTTTCATAGGGAAGTTTTAAGGGTTAAGGGTTAAGGGTTA
>DLIO01000012.1:14356-15043 GCA_002483765.1 Lentisphaeria bacterium UBA7640
AGGGTTAAGGGTTAAGGGTTAAGCTGGGAGCACGTAAATCTTGCCACACTTTCGCTTCTGTCAGTCTTACTTTATCGGCTATAAATTTGAATTCTAAGTTCTCCGGCAGAATCTTTCGCAATATGCAGAAAACAAATATATCCGTAATTTTCCGAATTTTCAATTTTTAAACAATTGACATGACATATTAACCTCGAATGTTTTGATGATTTATCTTCTTTCTTCCTGTCTTTTCCTTAACCATTAGTCAAGTTGAGCCGTTAAAAATTTTATTAATCCTTGGAGCATTTTTGATATTTCTGTTAATTCCGTACATAATTTTTGTCGTTTTTCTGATTCTATCAGTTTTACTTTATCCGCAATATATATTTGAGTTCTAAGTTCTCCAGCAGAACCTTTTGCAATATGCAGGAAATGAATATATTCACGTATTGAATTACGCTCTGCCCCTTCCGCAATATTTGATGCAATCGAAATTGCGGCGCGCTGCATTTGGTTTTTGAAAGAAAAATCTTTACTGTCTTTCAAAACTTTATATATATCGACGCTAAGCCGACAAGCTCTTTTCCATACTTCTAATTCTTCAAACGATTGATACGACATATTAATCTCGGGGGTTTTAGGTGGACAAATTTCAAGCATTCGTCTTTCCTTTCCCGCCTTTCCCTTAAAACTTAACCCTTAAAA
>DLIO01000012.1:15256-20195 GCA_002483765.1 Lentisphaeria bacterium UBA7640
CTTAAAACTTAACCCTTAAAACTCAAAACTTCCTCTTACCCAATAACGATATTCAGTAATCGGCCGGGAACACAAATAACTTTACGCACAGTCTTGTCAGCGATAGCGGTGATAACGTTGGTATTGGCCAGTGCCATCTCTTTCATCATAGCTTCGTCTGCATCGGCTGGCATCGTAATACGTGCGCGAGGTTTGCCTTGAACTTGGACTAGGATTTCAACTTCTGCAATTTTCAAATATTCGTCGTTGTATTCCGGCCATGGTTCATAAGCTAGTGTATTGATGTTGCCGAGTTCACTCCATAATTCTTCGCTAACGTGTGGAGCGAATGGTGCTAGCAACAGTATGTATTTTTCAGCGGCTTCACGAGGCAACGGTTTATCACCAGAGAACTCATTGAGAAAAATCATCATTTGGCTGATCGCAGTATTGAACGACATGCTTTCGAGGTCTTCAGTAACTTTTTTAATGGTGTTGTGAAGCACGCGGAGCTGTTCAGGAGTCATTGCTTGGTCGCTCAATGTTTGTGCTGTCAGCATGCGAAATGAGCGTCTAAGAAAACGATAAACGCCCTCTACGCCTTTGGTGTTCCACGGTTTGACGGCTTCGAGCGGTCCCATGAACATTTCATATAAACGCATACTGTCGGCGCCATATTCAGCAATAATATCATCAGGATTGACAACATTTTTCAGAGATTTTGACATTTTTGCTGGGAACTCGATCAATTTTTCGCCAGTTTCTTGATGAACAGCGCCATCGCTGGATATTTTGACTTTATCCATTGGCACGAGTGCACCGCGGTTGTCTTTGTAGGAAATACCTAAAATCATTCCTTGATTAACCAATTTCTTGAATGGTTCTTTGGTCGAGACGTAACCGAGATCATAAAGAACTTTGTGCCAGAAACGAGCGTAAAGCAGATGCAGTACTGCGTGTTCAGCACCACCAACGTACAGATCTACTGGCATCCAATATTGTTCCTTCTTTGGGTCAAAAGGAGCTGAAGTGTTTGACGGATCGAGATAGCGCAAATAATACCAGCAGGAACCAGCCCACTGTGGCATGGTATTGGTTTCACGCCTGCCTTTCATTCCGGTTGCTGGATCGGTGTAATTCAACCATTCGCCAGCTTTTGATAACGGCGGTTCTCCGCTGGAAACTGGCTCAAAGTCGGCTAATTCAGGTAAAGTCACTGGCAGGTCGTTGTCATCAACCAATCTAATGGAACCGTCTTCCATGTGGATGACTGGAAATGGTTCGCCCCAGTAACGTTGACGGCTGAACAGCCAATCGCGCAATTTGTATTTGACTGCGCTGTGGCCGATGCCACGTTTCTCCAACCACTCGGTTGTGGTGCGTTTCGAATCTTCAACTTCCATGCCATTAATGTCCAAGCCATCATTATTGGCGGAATTAATCATTTTTCCATCGCCAGTCCAGCAAGCTCTGCCAGCTAAAACTTCATCTTTAGCATCTGCGTCATCAGGTTCAATAATACATTTGATCGGAATATTGAATTTTTCTGCAAACTCAAAGTCGCGCGAATCGTGTGCAGGAACTGCCATAATTGCGCCGGTTCCATAGCTTATTAAAACATAGTCAGCAATCCAGATTGGAATTTTTTCGTCATTGACTGGGTTAACGGCGTAGGCGCCAGTAAAGACACCCGTTTTTTCGGTATTGAGTTCGGTCCGATCCAGATCACTTTTGTGCGAGGCGATCTCACGATATTCATTAATTTGAGTTAACTGTTCAGGAGCCGCAATTTTATCAACTAACGGATGTTCTGGCGACAACACCATATAGGTTGCACCGAATAATGTATCGGGTCGCGTAGTGTAAACGGTGATTTTTTTATCGGTATCGGCAATTTTAAAATCAACTTCGGCTCCGGTTGATTTACCGATCCAGTTGCGTTGCATCTCTTTGATCCCTTCAGACCAATCGAGTTCATCGAGGTCTTCGAGGAGACGTTCCGCATATTTTGTGATTTTGAGCATCCATTGGCGCATTGGACGACGTACAACTGGATGTCCGCCGCGTTCGCTGAGGCCGTTAATCACCTCTTCATTGGCTAGGACAGTGCCGAGAGCAGGACACCAGTTAACCGCCACTTCCGCCATATAGGCCAAGCCCTTTTTATGAAGTTGAGTGAAAATCCATTGAGTCCAGCGATAATATTGAGGATCAGTGGTATTAATCTCGCGATCCCAGTCATAACTGAAACCGAGTGCCTTAATTTGTCTGCGAAAATTATCGATATTATGTTCAGTCGTTATTGCAGGGTGGGTTCCGGTTTCCACTGCATATTGTTCAGCTGGTAATCCAAAAGCATCCCAGCCCATCGGGTGAAGCACGTTAAAACCGCGCATGCGTTTGTAGCGACAAAGAATGTCGGTGGCGGTGTAACCTTCAGGATGTCCGACGTGTAAACCAGATCCACTTGGGTATGGGAACATATCTAAGACATAATATTTAGGTTTGCCTTCGACAAAGTCTTCAGTTTTAAAGGTTTTATTTATTTCCCAGTAATTCTGCCATTTTGCTTCAATGGCTGAAAAATCATATTCCCTGTCCATGTTTTCATTCCTCGGTTTTCAGTTTAACAATAAAGACTATCAATATGCCACAAACAACCCGCTTTTTCAATTTGAGAAGTTCCGTTTTTGTATTAAGTTAGAAGAACGATTTTTACAGGAGGATTTATGACAGTGAGCGCAAAGAAAACTATTGCCGTTCTGACCAGTGGGGGCGATGCTCCCGGCATGAATGCCGCAGTGCGCGCAGTGATTCGCGGTGCCATTGCTTATGGAATGGATGCTTATGCCGTTTATGATGGCTATCAAGGTTTGATTGAGAACCAAATTAGACTTGCAGACTGGGATTTTGTATCTGGAATCATTGCAAAAGGTGGTACAGTTATCGGTTCTGCACGAAGTAAAGACTTCCATACGCAAGAAGGGCTACTCAAAGCAGCTGAAAACCTAGTGTCACATGGTATCAACAACTTAGTAGTGATAGGTGGTGACGGTAGCTTGATGGGCGCTGATGAGTTTGGGCAAAAATGGAGTGCTTTATGCGATGAATTATTGCAGGATGGGCGCATCACAGCAGAACAGCATGCCGCATTTCCTTGTTTGCGAATTATCGGTATGGTAGCTTCAATTGATAATGATTTAGCTGATTCCGACATGACCATTGGCGCTGATACCGCACTACATCGTATTGTTGATGCTATTGACGCACTGCGCAGTACTGCGTTCAGTCATCAGCGAATTTTTGTCGTTGAAGTCATGGGGCGTAATTGTGGTTATTTGGCTTTGATGAGTGCTTTAGCAACGGGCTGTTCGTGGGTTTTTGTTCCAGAACATCCTCCTGAAAAGGGTTGGGAGGACGAAATGTGTCGCCAGCTTGATGAAGGTCGTAAAGCTGGACGTCGTGACAATATTATTATCATGGCTGAAGGCGCGCGCGACTTTAATGGCGATCCAATTACTAGCACTATGATCAAGGATAATATCGAGGAAAAACTAAATTCAGACTGCCGGATTACTATTCTTGGTCATGTTCAGCGTGGCGGTTCACCGAGCGCCTATGATCGTTATATGAGCACAGCCTACGGTTATCACGCAATTAAAGAATTGCTTCTTGGTGATTCTTCCAGCGCTTCCGAGATTGTTGTTTCCGAGAATAATCGCGTTATCGTTGTTCCATTATTAGAAACTGTATCGAAAACTCGTGAAATCGCCAAATTGATTAAAGAAGGTGATTTTAAAAAAGCAGAGCAGATGCGTGGCATCAGTTGGGCTAAAATTTGTCATATGGTTTCGGTTAATGCTCAAACCAAACCAGCTGTTGAGCTAAATGAAAACAGTCCTCGTATTGCCGTGGTTACCGCAGGTTGGCCCGCACCGGGCATGAATAACGCTTTGCATACTATTGTCCGGATGGGGATGAATAGCGGTTATCGCGTGTGTGGGATTGAAGATGGAGTTGATGGACTTATTAATGGTAAGTTTCATGAATTTGAATGGATGGACGTTGATTATTGGCCCGGCACGGGTGGAACTAAGCTCGGCACTAACCGTTCACTACCGCAAGAGCGTGATTACTATCGCATTGCCGCCAATCTAGAAAAAAATCGGATTGATGGATTAATCATAATTGGTGGCTGGACTGCTTTTTCATTGGCGACAAAACTTTGTACTGCGCGCACCCATTTTGATATATTTAATATGCCGATAATTTGTCTTCCTGCGAGTATTAACAATAATGTTCCAGGTGCCGAATTAAGCATCGGTTGCGATACAGCGTTGAATACCATTGTTGAAGCTGCTGATAAAATTAAAAACTCAGCGGACAGCTCCCGGCGCCTTTTTGTGATTGAAGTCATGGGCCGTTATTGTGGTTTTTTGGCAATGATGAGCGGCATGGCCTGCGGAGCAGAATATGTCTATAGCCATGAAATGGGGGTAAATGTCGATATGTTGGAACGGCATACCCACGAATTAGTGAATGGATTTAAAAGAGGAAGACGCACTGCGCTGATTATCCGCAATGAACGTTCCAACGCTACTTACGATATTGATTTTATTTGTGCGCTATTTGATGAAGAGGGTGGCGATTGGTTTGACGTTCGCAAAACCATTCTTGGTCCGATGCAACAAGGAGGCAATCCAACCCCATTTGACCGTATTTTAGCGGCCCGGTTAGCCTACGAAGCTACCGCTAAGATGATCAAACAGATCAAAAATAAAGAGACTGGTTGTTTAATGGCTGGGCATGTGGATGGCAAAAGCGAGATGTTGGAACTCGACGAACTGAAAAAAACCATCATCCCTGAACTTCAACGCCCAAAAAATCAATGGTGGGAAATATTCTATGAAGCTTACCATGTACTCGCCGCTAGAAATAAATTGAAAGATTAAAATTGAAA
>DLIO01000012.1:20520-20871 GCA_002483765.1 Lentisphaeria bacterium UBA7640
AAATTGAAAGATTAAAATTGAAACGCGGAGTTACTCAGACGTAATTTCTAAAACCGCATTCCGCAGGCTACGGAGTGCGACGTTTTGAGTTGACGAATTGCCAAAATATAGTTCGGAGCCATACATATCATTGTAACTTTGACTCTAAACTCGCGCTCGCATTATGCGCGCGCAAGTTAAAGAACCATTTTACAACAATGCTATGAAACCTTTTTCGCCCCAAATAGTCCTGTTTCTCTTATTTTAATATCCTACGTCACACTTTATTGAAATAAGAGCATAAAATAGGAATATTTGAACTTGAGAATTTGGTTTTTAAAGGGCCAGACCTGGACTGTAAAGTATTTGCAT
>DLIO01000038.1 GCA_002483765.1 Lentisphaeria bacterium UBA7640
ACATCAAATGCAGAAGAACCATTATCAACGGTACAGTAACAGAAGATTATGTAGTAAATTCGGATCAGTATACAATCGCAGTGGGTGTTGGCGATAAGGTCAAGTGGGCTATCAGCATTAAGCCGGAAGGGATGGATTACGCCGAATGGCAAGCGTCCAGCGATCGCGTATGGACTACTCCCGTTATCAGCGATACTTTGTTGACGAAGACTCAAGATGAATCAGTTAATTTTGGCTCAATCTTTTCATTTTCTTCTGCCTATGATAAAGCTGGAACGTCGTTTACAATATCTGCAAGTGGTGAAGATAAAGATTTGTTGGAAGGTCTTTTTTTTAGAGTTAACTACTTTGTCTATGCTAGTGATGGTCTGATTTATACTGGATCCTCTGGTTTTATCGACAACAAAACCCATAGTTATACTATTAACAATGTTAATGCTGGCGATAAAGTCGCTTGGTCGATCAATATCAGTCCAGATGACTTTACTTGGGAAGGATTTCGTGGATATAACGTGACTAATACTGTTCAATATACCGAAGAATCTTATGCAGTGGTTGGCAATGATTTTTTCAACCTGTTCAAAATCGTTACTAAATATGAGAATAATGAGCTGAAGCTATCTCGAGATGAAGCTTTTACTGTAAAATACATACGGTACAATGCTGCCGGTAAGCCTATCAATGCTGCTGGAAATCCTATCGTTGCTGGTGAAATTGTTGAATTTACCGAAACAGCTGCATCCTTGGTTGGTGGAAAGTATGTCGTAACTATTGACTATCTTGATGCCGATTATCGCGTTGACTGGAGAATGCAGGATGGTGGTAGCAGTGATTGGAGCGAATTAATTTCAACTGATATTGACAAATCTGTTGATATTGATATCTTGAAATCTGCGCAATTTAAAACTAATTTTAGTAAAAACGCTTCCAAGGTTAATTTGGAAATAACCTTAGAGGACGACTCGCTTTTTGCCGACTCACTGCTTGTGGGTACTTATCTTGAACTTGAGATTGTCAATGTCGTCGTCGTTGATGGAAAAGATGTCGAAACTGTTACTAAATTCGATCCTATCTCTATTTTAACAAATAGCTCAATAATCAAAGAAGGCTATACTGTTAATGTTTTGGCGGGTAGTGTAATGATTGAAGGAATCTATCCTAACGGTTACGCACGCTGGAAGATTTCAAACCCAAACGCAGGGATAGACAACGACGATACGACAACTCTCGTAAAATCTCCAATAGAATCTAAAGTGGTTTTCGTTGAAAACCATAGAGATCCTGAGAAGACGATCACTGTTGACTTAGTATTTACTTATGGTGAAGATAGATCGGTGCATTTAAACGTGTCATCAGCGGCGCTAAAAGCCACAGAAGGGGCTATTAGATATAGGTATCTTAAAGAGGGACTGTCAACATATACAACGGGTGTTCAAGAATTTAGCAAGGATTCTGGTGGTCTTGACTTTACAGGGCTTGTTTTTGGCAGGGATTTTGAGTGGGAGATTAGTACTGTGAAAGGTACCGGGCTGGGGAGTGAGGGGGGCTGGGTCTGGCATCATGATGCAGTTAATGATCCCCGTATCGAGACGACTGTAATAAAAATCAGTGATGAGGAGCTGTTTTTTATTGGCACAGAAGAACTCGTGTTGACTCCTAAATTTGATCCAGACGGGCAAGAGTTAGTTCTGACATTCGCGGACTTAACTGTCGACCTGGACAAATATCTATTCAAAAGTAATCAAGTAATACTTGACGAAGGTGCAAACACAATTGGAAGCAGAATTGTAACTCTCGTAGTGGATAATATAACTAAAACAGTTACCATCTCCGGAATGGAATTTGCTGATATTATTAGTATTGCCGACAAGCCAGATAACTGGGATACTATGAGTATTCCGGCAAAGAACAGAATACGTGATTTAAATATTTGGGAAGAAGTTTTTGAAAGCGTAGTAACGAGTGATTCTTTTGTTACAGGGCACTCTTCGATCATCGTTGAGTCTAAATTTGCGCGCGGCGCAACTGGTTTAGAGTTAACTTTAACTCCAATTGGCGATACTCTGCATCATCAATATTATGAAATTAGTTATAAGATTGATAGTGGGGTTGAGCAGTTCTCCGGTTCCTTGGCTCCTACTGACAATGGTTTTACGATTGAAAGCATTGGTGCTGGGGCCAGCGTTGAGTGGCGGATTCGCACTAGCAGTGATGGTGAGGTATGGGAAGGATGGGATGACTGGAATACTGACTTAAGCATTATTACTAGTGATAGCAACAATATTGAAACGTCTGAACTTTACGTCGCAACTCCAACAACGACCAAAGCTTTAGTACAATTGTTTACATCTGAATATGATTACAGCCTCAAGGGACTGTTGTTGAATTCTGATTTGGATAAGTTACCAGTAGGAGGAAGTTTCCACGTTGAATATTCTGTTTTTGATGTCAATGGTCAGATTAAAAAGAAATTGATAGGCGATGACGGTATCTATACTGCAAGCCCAGACAGTAACGGTAATTATGTGCTTAATGAGGTTGAGGTGGGGTTAGGCGAAAAGGTCATCTGGGAGGTCGTTATGACCTACCCTGGAGCAGACGATGTTAGGGGAACTGAGGTCGTTGCTCAAATTGATACAGTGATGATGTCTGCTGGTACTCCAGTTGCTGTCAACCCTGATGACCCCGGCACCGGTAACACTTCTGCGATCTCCAAACTCACTTGGGGACGCGCTATTTCCGATAACCCCATCGTAGAATACCGAGTTGAGTATTTTGAAAGCGAGATAATACTCGGAGCCGGCGACATTACCGCTAGATTTAATTCAGGCAATGTGTATGTAAAAGATACTACTTCCAATGAGGTTGTAGCTTCCAGTCTAATCGATCAAAGTTATGTTTATTGGCGTGTTCAAGCTGTTGATACCGAATCAAACGCTTCTGCTTGGAGTGAAGGAGAAAGTTTTCGAGTATTCGTTGGTGACGATGGCAAACCTTATTTCGAAGAAGGTAGCAATAAAGATGCCGCGACTATGTTTTACAGCGAGGACCGCACCGATGCCTACAATGTTAAATTTAACGCAACCTTCAGCTGGAAGGCTGCCAATGACGACAAGTCAGGGGTTAAATACTATTTGGTGGAATATAAACTCAGAGACCAAGCTTGGGACGAGGCCGAGCGCACCACCGTTCTCGATGATGGAAGGGCAAACCCTGCCGGCGATCTTTATGCATACAACCAAAATTTTGAGAATATCCCGGGAGGACTTTACGATTATCGCATCACTGCGGTTGATTATGTTGGCAATCAAAGCGAACTAACGGCACCCGGGACAACTGGTTCATTCGGTGCCAGCGATCTCGCCCCGCCAGTAGGTGCGTTCACGAAGTTGAATACACCATTAGTTTCCGCAGAATGGGACGTAAGAGAAGTCAAAACGGAGGAAAGAGTATTTAATAAAGAAACTGGTAAGTATGAGATCATAGTTCATACTACTACTGTTCGTGAACTGATATCTGCAAAAGTTGATTTCACTTGGGTAGATAATTATACCGATCCATCCGGTGTGCGCTACAAAATAGAGTTTTCCGACTCGGTAAACTTCAATAGTGGTAAAACTTATCAGTTTGAAACTCATTCCGCAAGTCAATCTTACTCCATCGGCAATTGGCTACCAACGCAACCGGTCGGTATTTTTGCTGGGATGGACACGGTTTATTGGCGGCTTATGGCGACTGATACTATCGGTAATGATACCGGTATTCCGAGCAGTCACGGCAGTTTCAATTTCATAGACCCCGTTACAAAAATAGCAATAAAACATGAGAAGAATCCGGAAAAACCATACAGTCTGAAAATAACGCAAACGCAGACAGATTACAAATATGACGGTTCGGTGGATTACGCATGGAGTGTTATCAATGCTGATCTGGGTATCGGTTATTATGACCTAGTCTTCACTTGTCATGAAAATGCCGCCTATAGCTACACATATCGTGGCGACTACGGTAGTATAATTCCTGATGATCCGACTGCAACTGGTCCTGGCTATTCATATATTTATAGCGATCGGAAATTCGAAGATGGCACTTATTCATGGACGGTTACGACTTATAATGCTAACAATCAGGCAACGACCAGTGATATCTATCAATTTGTCGTTGATGCCACTCGTCCAACTACGGTCGTTGGATTGAAGACAGTCGCCTTGGTTAAGGACGTCTATTTCGAATGGACCGCTTCCAGCGATGACTTCGGGATTAAGGATTACCAATTGCGATTCCGTAAACTAGGAGAAGCCGATTGGCAAACTAGAGTGGATATCGACGACAATAAGTATACACTTCTCAAAATTGGAAACGGTACTTATGAATATATCGTTTATGCTTTTGATGAAAACGGTAATCGCAGTTTAGTAAGCGATGAAACTAAAACCTTTACCGTTGATGCCAGTAAAGATCTTGCTGATGATATTTGGAATGCAAAAGAATCTGGAAATAAAACATTTGAAAACACTATCGGCATTAGTGATATAGCCGATTATTTCTACTTCGACGCGCTTCGCGCTGGTAAAACTACGTTATCAATTACCGGACTGGATAGTGTATTCAATCCTGGCACCACTGGTAGTGGTATCGTAATCTCTATTTACAGCGGAAAGGGCACTACCAAGGCCAACACCGATGTGAAGCTGGTTAACTGGTATTGGGTCACTGGAGATACTAACATCGACATATATCTCAAACAACTCGATGCCGGACAGCACTATTATGTTGGCATTACTCCTGGCAACGCTGATGAAGCGCTGAAATACAAACTTGCGCATAATCACGAGTTGTTCAATACTAACAATAAAGATGATGATTGGACAAAATTAGATCCATTAAATGTAGGTGCTTATGAGCTGACAGTTGGTGCCGATGGCACAGGAAAGCTTGTGGATAAAGATAATAATGAAGGCGACTGGGTCGGCTTTGGCGACGCAGTCGATTATCGGAAGCTGGATCTCACCTACTCCGGTTCCTACAATTTCACGATCTCTGGGCTCACCGGTTGGGCTAGTATGACGGTTTATGTCGCGTATGATTACTGGGGTGCTGGTGGTGCTAGTAACGCGCTATGGGCAATCGGCACTATCACGGTCAACAGTGACGCTTCAATCAAGAAACTATTGCTGGATACCCGCAATGAATATTATCTTCAAGTTTACGCGCCTTATCATGAGTGGGGTATGCACAACGCTGATTACAAGGTTGATGTTACCGGTACAGTCTTTAATGAGCCTGGAATCAATAATGCTGATGACATTTGGAATACGATGGATGCATCCATCTATAAGCTAGATATCGTAGATGATGGCTCTGGTACTAATACTGCGACGGGAGCTCTCATTAACGAATGGGTCGGTTATAGCGACGCTGTGGACTATCGGAAACTAAACCTTACCAGTTCCGGTAACTATAGTTTCACGATTTCTGACCTTGACAGCTGGGCTAGTATGACGGTTTATGTCGCGTATGATTACTGGGGTGCTGGTGGCGCTAATAATGCACTATGGGCACTGGGTACAGTCACGATCGGTAGCGGTAGCGGTTTAATTGATAATTTGGTGCTGGATGCCAACAACGAGTATTATCTTAAAGTTGACGCGCCTTATCACGATTATGGTATTTACAACACGAAGTATAAGGTTGATGTTACCGGTAAAACCTTTGACCATGTCGGAGTCGATGAAAATGACAACGATTGGACAAACCTAGATCCGTTGGGTACAGGTGCTTACGAGCTTGTAATTGATGGTGGCGGTAACGGCTCTCTCGAGAATAAGAATGGTACTGCAGGAGACTGGGTTGGTTATGTAGACGCAGTTGATTATCGTAAACTGAATCTCACCTATTCAGGTTCCTATGCTTTTGTGATATCTGACACCACCAGTTGGGTTAGTATGACGGTTTATTTAGCATATGATTACTGGGGTGCGGGTGGCACTAATAATGCGCTATGGTCACTGGGTACTATCACGATCGGCAGCGACGATGGTTCAATCAACAATCTGTTGTTAGATGTCAGCAATGATTATTATCTTAAGGTTGACGCGCCTTATTACGAGTATGGTATTTATAACACAGAATACAAGGTTGATGTTACCGCTAGTGAACTCTTTGATAAGCCAGGAGTCAATAATGCCGATGACATTTGGAATACAATGGATGCATCTATCTATAAGCTAGATATCATAGACGACGGCACTGGTACTAGTACTGCAATAGCTCTCCTCGATAACGAATGGGTCGGTTTTAGCGACGCTGTGGACTATCGAAAACTGAATCTTACCAGTTCCGGTTCCTATGACTTTAAGATATCTGACGCCACCAGCTGGGTTAGTATGACGGTGTATTTAGCATATGATTACTGGGGTGCTGGTGGCGCTAATAACGCACTATGGTCACTGGGTACAGTCACGATCGGCAGCGGTACTGGTTCAATCAACAATCTGTTACTTGATGCCAGCAAAGATTATTATCTAAAAGTTAACGCGCCTTATCACGATTATGGTATTTATAATACCGAGTATAAGGTTGAAGTTACCGGCAATACGGCTAATAATGCCGATGATAATTGGGACGATATTGGAGTTCAGATCTTGACTGTTGGTGATCCAAAAATTGAAGATTGGGTTGGTTTTAAAGATGCAAGAGACTGGTTTAGATTTAATATCGGCACTACTGGCGATTACAAATTAGACTTGGAGCTGGATATGGCACAGTATGCTAACATGAAACTCTATAAGGTTAATGGAGATAACAGTCGTGGAAATGAAGTAGCGCTGGACGCTAATAATGTAGCTCTTCTTGCCGATGGCAATTATGCGCTGGAAATTAGTTCTTTAGACGAAGGTCAAGGCGGATGGAACACCGGATACCAACTCGGTCTCACCACCGTGTAATCTAACATCGCTAGGAAACTAACCAACAATATGTTGGGAAGTCTTGAGTGTTGGTGGAATACAAAGGTATCTAATTTGTGTTTTCAATTCGCGCGCGCATAATGCGCGCGCGAATTAGAAGCTAAAGTTACGCCATTTATTTCTGTGCCTTTCCATGCCTTCTGTGGATAAAATTCTCTCTTCGTGACCATTCGAGTAATTCGTGGACAAAAATCCCTCCTCGTTTCAGGGTTGAAATTCAACACAGAGCCACTGAGATTTGGAGGAGATGTGAAGAAGGGAAATGGGACAGGGGATTTAACCACTCTGCGGCATTCGAAATGATGCGTATAAAAGTTGGCTTACTTGCATTGTTATTTCGCGCGCGAATTAGAAGCTAAAGTTACGTCAGTTATTTCTGTGACCTTCCGCGCCTTCAGTGGTTAAATTTCCCTCTTCGTGAACATTCGAGTAATTCGTGGACAAAAAATCCCTCCTCGTTTTTCCCCATTCTAGATTCTTCCCTTTGTGCCTTCTTTGTGACCTTGGTGGTTAAGTTCCCATCTCGCGCGTTCCAACTTCCCAATTCCCGATTTTCTGGATATTTTTCAGTCTTTACTTTCAATATCTTCTAGTTCTTGCCAGCGTTCAAATAGTTGATCGAGTTCGGATTTTGAGGCTTCCAGCTCTGCGGTTAATTCGGCGGTTTGGTCGCCATGTTTTTCGAAGAAATCAGTTGCAATAAAAATATTTTCTAAGCGAGTGATGTTTTTCTCGACTTTCCCAATTTTTTTCTCCATACCGTCGAGTTCGCGCTGCTCTTTCCACGTCAGTTTGCGTGTTACTTCCTGGGTTGGAGGTTCCGGTTCGGTAGGTTTACTCTCTTTTGTGATTTCTGGCACTGGCGTTTCATCAACGCGGCGATTGAGGTAATAGTCATAATCCCCGATCCCTGCGACGATTCCTCCGTTGCCATCCATCGCAATGATGGAGTTACAGACGCGATTCAAGAAATAGCGATCGTGGCTGACCACTACGACGCACCCTTGATAACAGGCCAGCGCCTCTTCAAGCAAACGCAACGTTGGTAGGTCAAGGTCATTGGTGGGTTCGTCTAGAATTAAAAAATTTCCACCTTTTTTTAGTATTTTTGCTAACATCAAGCGTGCGCGTTCGCCGCCAGATAAACGATCAATCCGGGTATTTATAGTTTCATTTGAGAATAGAAAACGGTTTAAATAGGTCCAGACACTAATCCTTTGATCGCCAACCTGAGTTGTTTGATTGCCTTCGCCAATCTCTTCAAAAACGGTATTTTGTAAATTAAGAGTGATACGATTTTGATCGATATAATTAAATTGAATAGTGGCGGCAGTTTCTATTGTTCCTGAAGAGGGGTGAAGTTGACCAGTAATTAGTTTTAGTAGGCTAGTTTTGCCGCAGCCATTAGGGCCGACGATACCAGTGCGGCTGCCGGGGATAAATTCATGATTGAAATCTGAAAATAGGACATGGTCGCCGAATGCTAGTGAGATGTTTTTTAGTTCAACAGTTTTGTTGCCCAGTCTAGACGCTGGCGGTATGATTAAATTGATGTCACGATCGCGCGCTGGGGCATCACTGTCGGCGATTGCGTCAAAACGCTTAACTCTGCCCATGTTGCGCTTAAGTCGCGCTTTGGGTGACCGCCTGACCCATTCAACTTCGGAGCGCAGAAAGGATTGACGGCGCGATTCCTCTTCATCTTCCGCATGTTCGCGTTCAGCTTTGGCTACGATAAAGTCACTGTAGCCGCCTTGGTATGAATAAAATTGACCATTAACTAATTCAACAATACGAGTGGCGACGCGGTCGAGAAAATAGCGATCATGAGTGACGAACATGCAGGTGCCACGATATGAAGCAAGGAAATTTTCAATCCAGATAACGGTGTCAGTATCAAGATGGTTGGTTGGTTCGTCGAGTAATAACAGATCGGGCTCGCCGACTACGGCAGCGGCGAGGGCGGTGCGGCGTTTTTCGCCGCCCGAAAGGTCAGCGCATTTGCGATCGCGTTCTGGGACGTTGAGTCGCTCCATGACGCTGCTGATTTTATATTCCAAATCCCAAGCGTTGTGTTTATTGATCTCTATTTCCGCCAATTCATGAGCGCGCGAATTGTGGGGCGAGTTCTCATATTGCTGTAAAAGTCCCTCAAACCATTTCATGCCCGCGCTGACATTTTCATAAACTGTATCGTTTTCATTAATTGAAAATTCTTGAGGTAGGTATGAAACCCGCAGATCTCGTGCAAACGCCAACGCGCCTTGCGGAGCTTTTTCACGTCCAGCTAAGATTTTCAAAAATGTTGACTTACCGCAACCGTTGCGTCCAACTAACGCGATGCGCTCTCCTTCAAAAATTGATATTGTCGCATTGTCCAACAAGATCTGTTTCCCGATGTGGAGTGCAAGGTCTTTTCCTGAAAAAATCGTTTTTGTAGTATCTTGAGCCATATTAAATTGACCAGGGGATGAAGAAAATATGTCCGGAACGTTTGCCTTCGTTTACTTCGTAATTGAAAATACGCCAGAGAATAGAGAAGTGACTTTTATCTGTCTTCATGTGAGATTCAGATTCCGTTAAAATCCATAACAGATTCCAATACTGGTTGTTTTTATCCGAACCGCTTTGGAAAACCGGCCACAAGATATCCAATTTAGTGTTATCTTTTTTGAGGTCATTTGCATAACCGAAGAGTGGATTGATGCGGAGATGAAACGAATCATCGCTGTTGTGAAAACTGAGCAGTAAATGATACAAAACGTCCCAATTAAGAGCGTCACGGCTACGGCTAAAACGAAAAAACGGGATAAAATGGCGATAATCTACAGGGTAAAGTGTGCTTTCGCTTTCAATTAAATATTTCCGTAAATTCTGAAATTGTTCACGAGTTTCAGGGAAGGGGCTTTGTATATATAACTGCCTCATGGTACTGATGATTTTATGTTCAAACTGTTTATCGATCTCTTTTTGTAATTCGGATATTGGCGATTTGTTGTTTTCTTCGCGAGCATATTTTCTGGCTTCAACGAGATAGAGCGACCAAGCGAGTTCCTCTGCCTCTTTTGAATGCCAATAGATATAGTTTTCGCTTCCCCAGCCGATCAGCCCGAGTAAAATATTGTCAGTTTCATTTTTTGCGACACGGGTGACTGACCAGTAGCGATCATGATTGAAAATATCATTTTCACGAGTGGTATGCATAAATCCAAGCGGCCCGAAAATGTTGAAATTATCCTTGATGTCGTTACCGATTTTTTGGTTTTTTGACCAATTTACTAGTGCTGGCCATTCAGAGTTATACGAATAAAATGGCAATATATGGAAGCTTCTTTTATCTTTGTCATTTTTGAAAACTGTAAACGGCCACAGTATCGAGTGTACGGTGGTGCCAGAAGTCTCGTAATATAAATAGCCGCTGATTAAGAGGTTTAACATGGTAAGTTTATTTTCACGCTCAGAATAACCAAAGAGCGGCGTCAGTAGCGTATCTTCGTTGCCGATAGTTTGGTGGATGTAAGCAGGAAAAAGCCATTGTCTAATTCCATATTCATGATGGAAAAAAGGAAAAAAACCAAAATCATCCGGTTCACCATTGTCACGGTAGCTCCAGTAGATATTTAAAAAAAGGTTGAAGTTATTTGAAAGATGAAATAACGGAAAGCAACCCAGTTTTTTATTTTCCTGATTCCAGTAAACATTGGCAGTCCAGCCTTTATCAAGTACTGGATTCCAAGCGGCAAGCGGAAATAACACGGAATATTCATCGTATTCTTTATTGAACAAAGGGCGTATTGCAATTCCATACTGATCATTATCAAACAATGGCCACATCACTGAAGTATAATCATTACCGTAGCAAAGTAATGGCCACAAATTGAAAAATTCAGTTGGCGCTTCAGTCTGGACGGTTGGCGATTCGGGTTGTTCTTTTGACCATGGAGATAGCCGGAACATGCGTTGACTGGAAGCGCAAGAACAAAGTAATAGCATTAGTAACAATCCGAATGTCCAAGTGGCACAAATTGTCGAAATTTTATTCCTGAAATAATTCATTTTTTCTCGTTGTAATTCGCGCGCGCATTATGCGCGCGCGAATTTAGAAGGTTAACTTCCACTCCGTGTCGCTTCACGGATTGCACGTTTTGTGTCCATCGTTGATTGCTTCTGGCGTAGGGTGTCACGTTTGTCGCCAAAGGTTTTACCTTTACCTAGTCCGAGTGAAACTTTGATTAAACCATGCTTTAAGTAAAAACTCAGTGGAACAACCGTGCAACCTTTTTGCGAGATTTGTTGCGCTAGCTTTAATATTTCTCTTCTGTGTAACAAAAGTTGTTTGGGGCGCTTGCTGTCGTGATTGAAAATCCCGCCCTGTTCATAAGAAGCGATATGAACGTTCAGTAGCCACGCTTGGCCTTTGTCGATTTTAACGTAAGCATCAGTCATGGCAATACCGCGAGCACGGCAACTTTTAACTTCAGTTCCGAGTAGTTTGATTCCAGCCTCGTAGGTTTCGAGGATGGTGTAATCATGTCTAGCCTTGCGATTAGTAGCTAGAGTATTGTCGCCTTTATGCTCTCTTTTTGCCATATTTCAATTACTCACTGCCTAGGAATTGGGCAGCTTTACGCTTAAACTCATTTTGTTTTGGTTCATTTTTTGTGGAAAGTCCCTGGGCAAACTTCTTCAACAATTCTTGTTGCTCGGAACTCAAGGAAGTTGGAACTTCAGTGACTAGATTCACGTACATGTCGCCACGGCCACCACCACGAATCGAGGGCATTCCTTTACCAGGGAGCCGTTGTGTGGTGTTGTTTTGAGTTCCCTCTTTCAGGCGTAGTGTTGCTTTTCCAGTGACCGTTGGAACATCAACCTTGCCGCCGAGCGTCGCTATATTGAAAGGGATTGGAACATCACAAATGATGTCGTTGCCTTGACGTTTAAACAATTCATGTTCGCGTACTCGCAAAACCACATATAAATCACCAGGCAAACCGCCGCGGACTCCGCCTTCGCCTTCACCTGACACGCGCAGGCGCGAACCGGTATCAACTCCAGGTGGAATATGAACTTTTAGTTTCTTATCAGTTTTGACTTGACCTTCGCCGTGACACTTTTTACATGGTTTTTCAATAATTTGACCAGTTGCGTGACAGCGTGGGCACTCTTGTGCAACGCTGAAGAAACCTTGCTGCATCACTACTTGTCCGCGTCCTTGACACTGAGAACAGGTGCTTTTCTTTGAACCCGCTTCCGCTCCGGAACCTTTGCAGGTTTCACATGTGTTCATTTTGGAGATCGCAATCTCTTTATCTACACCAAAAACAGCGTCGATAAAATCAATCTGCATATTATAGCGTAAATCGTTGCCGTCACGTGCTCCGCCGGCTGGACGACGTCTTGAGCTGCCGCCGCCGAAAAGATCTTCAAAACCAAAGCCACCGCCGCCACGACCGCCGAAAACCTGACTGAAGATGTCTTCAGCACTAAAGCCGCCACCGCCAAAACCGGCGGTACCATTGCCCGTTCCAGTAAAAGCGTCTGGGCCAAATTGGTCATAGCGCGCACGTTTTTCAGGATTGCTCAGAACTTCATATGCTTTCGCCAATTCTTTGAATTTTTCTTCCGCTTCCTTGTTGTCCGGATTGCGGTCTGGATGATATTGAATCGCCAGTTTACGGTATGCCTTTTTCATTTCATCTGGTGTGGCAGTTTTTTTGACACCTAAAACTTCATAATAATCTTTAGCCATGTATAATTATTCTCCGTCTTGTTCTGGCGCGTTGCCACTACTGACTACAACTTTAGATGGACGTAGCAAACGCTCGCCCAGTCGATAGCCGCAATTCCACTCTTTGATAATTTTGCCTTCAGGCAATTCAGAGGCTTCATGCGCTACTGCTTCGTGGATTTCCGGATTAAAGGTTTCGCCAATGGCGTTAATCTTGGAGATCCCTAACTCATCCAATGCCTTCTGGTATTCATTAGCGATCAAATTCATGCCGGTGCGAATAGCATCTATGTTGTCTGAGTCTTCTGCCGCTTTCGTGGCCAACTGAAAATAATCAAAGACTTGGATGAATGGGTTGACTGTCTCATGAAGTCCCTGAATTCGTGCTGCACCAAGTTCTTTAGCGACGCGTTTACGGTAATTTTGGAAGTCAGCTTGAAGCAACAGATTGCGGTTTTTTTCAGCTTCAAGCTGTTTCTCTAGTTCTTCAATTTTCGACTCTTCGGAAACCAAGTTGTCAACTTCAGAAGTTGAATCGGTGACTTTTATGTTTTCTTTATCGGCAGCAACAGCTTCTTCAGTTGCCTCCATAGCCGCTTTTAGGTTCTCTGTATCTTCAGATTTTGGTTTTTTGAACATTAATGTAATCTCCTGTTTGGGAAATGGTTTTTTTAAATAAATTAACCTATAAGTTAGCACAAAATCGATAAGATTCAATTATTTTACTGCCAATTCTGTTCGCTCTTATGTAAGTTGATTCCTTAAACACTCGACTCATTAATCGAAAAATATCCAGTCCTTATTTGGGACTACAAATGATTTTATTCTTGGGAGTTATAGCAAAATGAAGTGTTGATTCTGCATCGTTTCAAAATTACCATTTGAAGGTTGCAAATGTTTTTCCTTGGTCTTATCTTATTTTACTTTTTAAAATTTATTTTCTGAACAGGGTATCGCAATGGATAGCAAAGAAAAAAAAGAAGTTCTGCAAGGTAACGCCGGACACCGTGGGAGGCTTCGACAACGTTTCCTCGAAAAAGGGTTAGACTCGCTTCAAGACTACGAAAAGTTGGAGTTTTTGTTGACCTTCGCCATCTCTAGGCGTGATGTTAAACCCATTGCTAAAGAGTTGATTAGTAAATTTAAAAATATTTCCGGAGTCCTTGATGCTCCAAAAGAGAAACTTACAGAAATCGTAGGAATGGGCGATAATTCGGCAGCTATCTTCATGTTAATTAAAGCATTAGCTACCCATTATCTTGGTGAAAAAATGGAGCGGTATGAGATTTCAGCATCTAATCTTGATTCAGTTATTGATTATTCCAATGCGCAAATAGGTTTTCGTGATAAAGAGGCAACAATGGTGGTTTATTTAAATATTAAAAATATGATTATCGACAAGGAGATAACTTACGGTACTGTTGATCAAGTGTCGGTCTATGCGCGAGAAATAATGGAATCAGCGCTTCGCTATAGAGCCACAGGATTAATCCTAGTACATAATCATCCCAGTGGCGATTGTAAACCATCGCTAACTGATGAAAAACTGACAGAGAGATTATGTAATCTTGGCGAAGCTATGAGTATAAGATTAGTCGATCATATCATTGTCTGCAAAGATAAATTTTATAGCTTTGCCGGAAATGGAAAACTATGACTAAGTTCAAGCTGAAAAGGGGATGGAAGAAATTGCTGATCATTTTTAGTTTAATCATGGTACCATTATTAATCTTGGCAATTGGTTTATTCAGTGCTATTTATCCACAACTCGGACGGGTGCCAGATGCTGTCACTCGCAAAAGTTATGAAAACCTCCCTAATTTTAAAGATGGTAAATTTATTAATGAAGAGCCGATGGCGCATATCGTTTGGAAAAATCCGAAACGAGGGGCGATATCGCGCTTTATCATAGAGGATCCCAAGGCACCAGATTTTAAAATCCCTCAATATCAGCTGGATTTACAAAGTTTTTCAGATAAACCATCTGATTTTAAAATTTATTGGCTCGGACACTCGACCTTAATCATGGAGATTGACGGTACCCGCATTATTACCGATCCGGTTTTTGGAAATGCTGGACCGCTCAAGTTTATTGTTCGCCGTTTTCAACCATCGCCATTGCGTCGCGAACATCTTCCCGAGGCAGATGCTATTATTATTTCGCACGATCATTATGATCATCTTGAGTTTGATACAATTCTTCGTCTGCGAAAAAGTAAAATCAGATTCATTGTCCCGCTTGGTGTCGGCGCGCATCTGCGTTCATGGGGTATTCCGCCTGAACGCATCACTGAATTAAACTGGGGTGATAGCGCAAAAGTCGGAACATTAACGATTACCGCACAAACTGCACGCCATTTTTCAGGACGAAGTTTCGGTACTCGCGATCGCACTCTTTGGTCGGCATTTGTTTTAGCTGGACCAAAGCATAAAGTTTTTTTTGCCGGTGACGGCGGTTATGGAAAACACTTTAAAACGATTGGTGAAAAATTTGGGCCATTCGATTTGACCTGTCTAGAGATTGGTTCTTGGAATGAACGTTGGCCAAATTCGCATCTGTTTCCCGAACAAACCATCCAAGCACACCAAGATTTGCGTGGCAAATATCTGTTGCCAATCCATTGGGCAGTTTTTGATCTGGCGTTCCACGACTGGGACGAACCAATAAAGCGGCTACACGCCACCGCCAAACATGCGAATGTTCAAATTATGACTCCCATTCAAGGCCAGCCTATAGTCCCCGGCAAAACTCCCACCAGTACCTGGTGGAAGAAAAGCGCGGAAAGCAAATAAGCAAGTTTAACACAGCGACGCAGGGTAGAATCTAGAAACTAGAATATAGGAAACGGGAAATGTCTCACACGAAGCCACGAAGCCACGAAGGGGAAAGGGAATTAGAGAAGGGTTTTTAACACGGAGACACGGAGAAGCTGGAGAGCAAAGAGTCACGCGCCACGCACTTCGCATTCCCATTTCCGATTAGTGTTTATTGGTGTCCATTCGTGGTTTAATTTTTCTTTCTTCTTCCTCTTCTTTCCTTCGTGGCTTCGTGTGAGTTTTTGCGAAGTTCTGGGCGGATGCCACGGTCATTCGACACAGTTGGAATTGGGTAATCCTAGTTTTTTGATGGCATTTTCTTTAGCAATTTTTTTAAACACTTTGGAACTGATTTTACCACTTTCTTTCAGGTCAATTAGAAAGCGTGGCAGTGGAACATCAGCTTTGGCGGAACACATATCGGTGCCGAAACATAATTTGTCTTGGAATTCGGTTAAAAACTTCGCGGCATATTCGGGATCGCGCGCCAAAGCGTAATAACCGCTTCCGGCAGAAAGATCACCCCACATGTTTTCGTAGCGACGAAATAATTTAGGAACAACCCCTTCTTCTTTTATCGGATAACGAGGATATCCGCAGCGATCGCCTGGCGTCTCAAGCTGTCCGATTTCTGCCCAAAAAGCAGGGCCATGTCCAAATATAGTCAATTTAGGAAACTTCCGCAGAGTTTTTTCCAATTGCGGTAATCCCGGATCATCATAAAGTCCATAATTATCACCGATTTGGTCAGAGATATCAAAGGTCAAGGGCATACCAGAACGCTCTGCATATCCAAAAAAGTTTTGCACCAAAGGATGTAAAAACGGCAGATTAGGCATGAATTCGCCAATTAATACACAGCCATGTTCTTTATACCAGTCTAACCACACCGAAAAATCTGTTTTGGTACTGTTGCGTATACCGCGTGGATCAATATTGCAAGCAGGCAGAAACCGCCCCGGATAACGCCGGCAAGTCTCAATAATTTCCTCGTTTGACTGAGGTAGATAGACTTCTGGGCCAATCAAGGGTAAGAGTATGGAACACTCGATACCAAGTTCGTCCTGACGAGCAATAACTTCTGCCGGGGTAGGGAACTGGGTATGGCCATCCTGTGGCGGTGAATCGAAAAGATAAGCATGAACGTGAATATCGATGAACATTTTATAAATCTCCGTAATAGTTTAGGGTTAAAGTTTTTATTTTTCTAGATTGATGTCTTTGAATGATTTCTCTGTCATAATCTCCCGAAAGTTTTGTAGTTGTGATGGTTTGGCATTAAGCACCGTTTTTTGAAAATCCTATTTGTAGTTTATTTTGTGGTCTTTTTGTCATCAATAATTCATTCCAAATGTTTCTTTATGCCCGGGATATGAAGTCCGCATTTTTTCCCTTCGTAAAAAGCTTTACGCCCATCTATATCATTTTCACCACTGCATACTGACCATGCTGGGCCTGTTCGGTGTGCAGTAGTGAAACCACATACGGCAGTGAAATTTTCAATCCGATCAAAAATCAGGTTGTAAAGTTCTACGGCAGAAAGAACATCTCCATACTTAAGTCCTAGTAATCGTAAGGTGTCAAGGTCTTTTTTTTGATCACGCAATCCCATACCAAATGCAGCTGAACATGTTCCAGAATGTGGATCAAATCCATGACAAGGAGGACAAATCATACATGGACCAGCGACAAGTTTGATCGGAATATGTGGGTTTTCCTGGCAAATCTCCAAAACTTCATATAAATGGTCTTCGTCAATTGGCTGAAGTTCCTCAAGTGTCTTACCATCTAAAAAGCAGATCATGCATAACAGATGATGTGGACGGATTTCAAGTACTTTATGTTTGTACATTTGCGGTGCTGTTTCTTGTTTACAGGCGATCCGCTGTGATTTCGGACGGATCCCGCCTAATGTTGTTAACGCATCTTTCAGTCCTCTCTCATAGTTCCCCGAAGTTGCAAATTTACAGCCTTGCCAAATTTCGATAGAGTTTGGAGGAGCGCCGCAAATATCGCTACAATCTTTTAGTTCATTGACAAAAAGTCGTATCAGATCAGTTGCTGGGTAAACACTTCCAGGAGTTAGTCCTAAACGTTGTAATATGGTAAGATCACGGCGTAAATTGAAGAGTTCTCCCTCTGGAGTATCCAGTTCTGTTCCGGGATTTTGGAATCTGAAAGTTGATTCAACATTACAGCGCAATAATAATGGCTGATTTAAGTCAGCCATTATTGCTTTTTGCAGATTGTCCAATTTTTCTTCAAAATAATAATTTGCCTCTTCATCTCTTCCAATGCGACAAATAAGACACATTATCTGGTACGGGCGAACATTAATTGCAGTTTTCATTAATCATAATCCTTTAGGTTACACCAATAATTTTTTGGGAATACTAATACTCCATATATCATTTTGAATAGGCCATGCGTTTCCTGCCATAATCCATATTTTGTCTTTAAAAACATATGCGGACATTTCATGTCTTTTCGACCAAACTATATCATTTTTTAATTCTTTCCAGTTTTCCCCATCTGCCGAATACCAAACATCATTCATATTTTTGAAACATTGCTAAAATTTCACTTCGGCGAGTGGCGAACCATTGTTACACATTTTCAACTCTAGTGTTATCATTGTTTATAAGTGCATCTGGTAACTCGTATGGCACAGTTTAGATTCGTCCGTACCGTATGGACCCATTTCATGATTTATAGACTGTTCTTTCGAATTTAGACGGAAAGTTGCTTGTTTATTCATATTAATACCTGTTTTTTGATCAATGGAGAAGGAGCCCCATAAATGTAACTTAATAGACGGAAAATAATTACTGCCAGTGATTTGTACCCTTGGACATAATAGTTTAGTATTGAAGAATTGATTTTTTTAAACATTTCATTTTTATTTTCCTCAACCAATTTACAAAAAATATCCACGCCATGATCTGTACCGCAGAAATCTCAGATGTTATAGATGTGTTTTTTATCTATGTTTTGAGATTTATTCTTTATGTTCGGTCAGGTAATCGTGCCCATGAGCACTAAGTGTTTCTGCTAAAGGAGCAGTGGGAGCAACTGGTAGATGATGACGGCCGCCAAAATGATAATAACCAACATGAACCACGCTTCCCATGTCTTTGCGGATGTCATCTGGATTAGCGTCTTCAAAGGCCGCCTGCCAACCATACATAATGGGGAACACCACGCGATCATAAGACTCGTAATCCGCCAAATTGGCGAAACTAGTTTCTGCATCAGGATTCCAAAGATAATATGATCCAGCGAATAAACTTATAAATTTTTCATCTATGTTGTTCCATTTCCAAAATGTAATATTAATTCCATCTATGTTCGGACTGTTTTTAGTATTTTTCGCCCAAAATCTTGTGCTATGATAGGCCCCTCTGTAATGTCCTCCGCTAACACCAGCGCCAGCCATCCATGGTTGTTTATCTTTTCCAGAATAGTTCTCAATATCTTTCAGCATTTTCTCTTGAAGAGAGTTCCAGTAGCACCATGGTTCAATGATTATTTCTTTTTTAATTTTTTGGGGAATTGGGCGCCCAGCATGATCTGCCCATATGCGCAAAGTTAAATCTTTGTCTAGTTTAGCTCCGATTTCCTTTATTATATCATAATAGCGTTGAACCATATCAGTGGGAGTAAAATCATCCGGCATATTTTTCCCTAAATACCATTTGGCCTCGTCCAATCCTAAATGGATTGTAGCTTTGTTGGGAAGGCAGGCAGCAACTTGAAAAATCATTTTCTTCATTAAATCGAAAGTTTCTTCACAGATGATGAAAGAACCCCCTTTGTATACTCCATCGCCTCCTCGAAGTTCAGGACGATGATACAATATTGCCCCTACATGCCCCCATCCCTCAAGTTCTGGAACAATTTCTACGTAACGCTCATTGGCATATTCCACCAATTCCTTGAATTCTGCAAGCGTTAAGGCATACGGGTTTTCCGTACCAAAAGGTAGATTATCAAACTTTATTGAGCATAACTCATCATCGTATAAATGCATATGTAGCTGATTCATTTTTAAACGATGAAGTATGCGAATTATTCGCTTTAATAGTGATAGACTCCACACAGAACGTCCCATATCGGCCATAAAGCAACGTTTTTTGAAGGTTGGGCCATCTTTTATCTCTAATTCAGGTAAATTTCCTGGGAAATAGACAAACAACTGCTCCAAGGTGCGCATTGCATAACTCAATCCAACCTTATCTGCGGCCAAAACGCATGCGGCATTTGTTTTTAATGATATTTCGTACTCTTCGCTTTGCACTAATTTGCTGGAAAGTTCAAGCTTTATTGTATACGCGTTGGGATTATTGGTTATTTGCAGTTTATGGATTTTTCTAAAATCATCCATCAACCATTCTGGAAGTTTTTCCCCTATAAAACGAATCTCTTTAGGAGTATTGAATTCTCCATTTGCCTTTATCTGCTTGGGATATGGCCATAAACGTTCTAAATTGTCAATATTCATAGTAATTATTTAAATCCTGGTAATAAGTAGTAGTTTCCTGTTTGAAAATTATTTTCTCGAAAATCCCCTTGTTTTTCAAGACTATTTTGTGGGATTTTTGTGGTTCCACCGTGAAATTATTGCAAAATTTATTATTTTACTTGCCAGACGAATGTTTCCCAAGGTTGAACGTTGTCAATAGACAATACTCCATCATCCAACATTGCATTTGTTTTATTCGTCTCGCCCCATGGAATTAATTTTTTGTTAGTCGGGAAATCATTTTCTTGGGTCAAATTGATTTTTAGGTTCCGAATTTGGGGGGAATTATTAGTCATCACCATGAAATTTCCAGTTTTCCTTTCCCAATAACCGAGATTGATATTTTCCTGTTTGTTAAGCTTGAAATTTTGTTTTACATTCCATGGTTGGCCAACTGCGGCATCAAACGCTTTGATTTCTGTTAGTAATGGCGCCAAGGCTTTGTAGAAAAAGGCTTGTCCTTCCGGTTTTTCTAAATGACTGTGATGATAGGAATAAAAAAATAAGCCATGGATACCATAGGTGAGGCTCGAGAATGCCATGAAACGCATTTCTGTCAAATTGGGATAACGTAGTTTTGACTTATCTTTTAAATTTCTAGCTTGATCAGGGAAACAGGTAAAGTCACAAGCCTGCATAACTGGTATAAATGGTGTTCCAGGAAGTTTACACCGAGCGGCACCAGATACAAATGCGGTATAATGCTGCAACGGGGCATTTGGAAAATCTTGTCCACGAACGGGATAGGTATCTACCATCCAAATATCGCTGTAGCCACGGGTGTTTTCCCATGCTTTCCGCCAATGAATTACCAGTGAAGTTGGTACGTCGGACACTTTTCTGATCTCTTCTCGTAGCTTGGCAACATTAGGCAACATTTCAGTTGTAGGCTCGTCCCAAAGATACCACATGCCTAGTGATGGATGCTCATTGAAGTGTTCAACAGTTTTCATGGTCGTTGACAACCACTGCTCGTCACCGTCTTTAATGTAGTTTCTGGCACGTAGATTATACATTACTTTCATGTCGTACTTGCGAGCTAATTCAAAGAATTTAATGTCCCATTCAGGTTTGTGAGTTCTGTATGTATGGACATAATTGAACCCAGCCTTTTTCAACCGGTCAAACGTTTCATCGTTCTGCGGATCCGCGGAGTATGAACCTAACACTAAGTTTTTAGGCGTGAACACTATTTCTTTTATTGCTGGTTTCGCAATTGTTATTGTAATGGTACTTATTAATCCCAATACAATAAGTAAACTCTTTACCATATCAACTTTGCAAAAATATTTTTGTGAGGGATGATTAAATGAAAATTTAGTTTCAAAATGCCCCCTCTGCTGACGATAAATATTTTTTGCCGATCTGTTTGTATTAACATTGAGCGTTGTTACAACTTCATTACTTGTTTGCAAATTCATGATATCTTTATTCCTTTTGTTTTATAATTAGCGTATAAACTGATGAAAGGCTCACCATGAACCTTTCATCATCATTGTTGTTGTGATTAATATGTTTAGTTATTATTGTTGATTTTAGAGCGTTGTGAACACTTCGCCGATATTGGTATTTCGAGGTGTAATCTAGAGATCATTGTAAAATCCATTATTTTACCTGCCAGATGTATGTTGCCCAAGGTTGAACATTATCAATAGATAATACTCCTTTATTTAATGTTGCATTTGTTTTAGGGGTCGCTCCCCACGGACTCAATTTTTTGTTAGTCGGGAAACCGTTTTCTTTGGACAAATCAATTCTCAAAATACGAACTATGGGAAAATTATTGGTTAACACTATGAAATCTCCGGTTTCCCTTTTCCAATAACCGAGATTGATATTTTTCTGTTTGTTAAGATCAAAGTTTTGTTTTACATTCCATGGCTGACCAACTGCAGCATCGAATGCTTTGATTTCCATCAATAATGGCGTCAAGGTTTTGTGAAAAAAGGTTTGGCCTTCGGGTTTTTCTAAGTGACTGTGATAATAGGAATAGAAAAACAAACCATGGATACCATAGGTGAGACTCGAGAATGCCATAAAGCGCATTTCTATCAAATTGGGATAACGTAATTTTAGCTTATCTTTTATGCCAGCTTGGTCAGGAAAGCAGGTGTAATCACAAGCTTGCATGACTGGGATAAACGGCGTTCCGGGAAGTCTGGACTGGGCAGAATCAGCGACAAATTCAATATAATCCTGCAGAGGGGCATTCGGAAAGTCTTGCCCGCGAACCGGATAGTAATCTACCATCCAAACATCACTGTAGTTACGGGTGTTTTTCCATTCTTTCCGCCAATGAATTACCAACGAGGTCGGTACATTGGATATTTTTTTTATCTCTTCTCGCAGCTTGGCGACGTTAGGTAGCATTTCAGTTTTAGGCTCGTCCCATAGATACCACATGCCTAAAGATGGATGTTCCTTGACAAGCTCAACATCTTTCATGGTTCTCGACAACCATTTATCGTCGTCTTTAATGTAATTTCTTGCGCTTAGATTATACATTACTTTCATGTCGTATTTATGAGCTAGTCCAAAAAATTTGACACTCTGTTCCGGCGTGCCATTTCTGTATGTATGGACATAATTGAACCCAGCCTTTTTCAACCGGCCAAACGTTTCATCGTTCTGCGGATCGGCGGAGTACGAACCTAATACTAAATTTTTAGGCGTGAACGCTATGTCATTTATGGCGGATTGCGCAAATGTCATTGTACTAATGCTTATTAGCCCGAATGCGATAAGTAAGCTTTTTACCATATTAGCTCTACAAAAATATTTTTGAGAGTTATTCGCTTTGATATTGAGTTTTGTTACAACTTCATTACTTGTTTGCAAATTCATAATACTTCTATTCCTTTAGTTTGACAATTTAACACACTAATCCGTGAATTGATCGCCATGATCTTTTCCTCATCATTGTTGTTGTGATTAATATGTTTAGTTATTATTGTTGATTTTAGAGTGTTGTGAACACTTCGCCGATATTAAAACATTGTGGTCATTCGAGTTTATTTTTTCACATGTATCTTTAATTTACTTTTAACCAAATGTCTTATGACTATTTTGCTTTAATCCATTTCGCCATTTTTCACCGGTTTAGTCACATCCTTAAAAATAAATATTCGTTTTTATGCTTTATGAAGTTATTTTATTGTATTTTGATCCTAACAGTGCTATGAGCAGATGTATAAACATATCGGTAACTGCCACCAGTGTCGGCTTGGGCCATGGTACGAGCACGCAAACTATTAATATTCAGAGCCGCCACATGGCCATCCACAGCAAGGAAATTAGCGTTGTCTTGATGAACCATGTAAGGAGCTCCTATTTCATCAGTAGTAACTAGGAAATTACAACGTTTGCCATTTCCTGAAGATGTATCAGCCAGCAAGCCAATTTGTGACGGTCTTCTATATTTTTTAAAATCGATAACCTTTGCTCCATTTACAGTGGTACCTTTCATGGCCCCGTAAGTGTAGTAACGCCATGAACTATGTGTTCGTGGATAAATCATCAAGGAGCTGGGGCAATAAAATACATTTTCTTTTTTGTCACTTTGAGATTTTGCCATGTGGTCATATAATACCATATTCCAAAGATGGAACGGCTCTGCGTCGGGATTATTGGATGAGCTCATTAAATCATTGTAATCATCACGATACTGATGAATTGCTAATCCTAATTGTTTCTGATTGTTTTGACATGCTACTGCTCGAGCTTTATCACGAGCTTTATTTAAAGCTGGCAATAACATTGCTGCAAGAATCGCAATTATCGCAATTACAATGAGGAGTTCAATAAGGGTGAAGTTGTTGGCTATGAGCAGCTTGTGACTTTTATTGGTGTTCTTTTTGGCAGTAATGTTTTTGATATTTTTCATGATCCCTTTTCCTTTAGGTTAATGGTGATATCCATGTTAATAATTCACAATTTAAAAGTTATTCTTTGGGAAATTCTTTAGTATTTTAAAGTTAATCTTTCTGAAAAAATGTTTTTTCAGACCTATATGTTGAGTAAAAAATTATGTCATAATAGTACCTCTATAGTTAAGTTGTTGTGTTCTTTCATAAACTATTTCATTTACTTCATTATAATAATTCATGGTCGAAATCCTTTGCTTTAGTATATTCTCTGCCGGGTCGCAAAAATTGAGCTACTGGAGAGGCTGTACGCGATTTCTCCAGCAATGGCGATAAACTCAATCTTTGACTTTTCTCTCAATACTTCAAAATCAATATTTTTATGTTTTAGAAGTTTCTTCATACAATGAGCCGAATATGGAGTTATGTTGATTAGAAGTATTTTGTCAAGTTTGAAATGTTGCTTGATATTAATGAAACATTCACTCAGTTTTTTAGCTTCTAGTTCTGCGACTTTTAGTGCGTCTGGGTCTTTCATTTGAACCCTTTCCCGATACTTGTGAATTATTTTTAAATCTTGACCAGTTAGTTTTTTATATTCATCTAGAACCATCTGGTGGGTCATAACTTCAGCAAATAATTTTTTGCGCTTTGAATTGGTGCGCAGTGCAAACGGTTCGATTTCTTCGTTCTTGATCATCCCAAATAATATTTTATCACTCGGAGAGATTAAGCCAAGACGTAGTGCGCGTCCGCTGTTGTATTCTTTTTGAGTTTCACAATGATCATTGAAATATGAAAATACCATGGCGTTAAAGATGTCGCATTGCCTTACTGCAATATGGTATTGTTCCTGTAACGCATTACCAAGAAGAACAAAAAACTTTTTGAACTTGGGATGTGTATTGAATAAATGAATGACCATGCCGATTCCCATTATTGAATGGTGCGGTATTGTTTTCAACTTATCGTGAATACTGTCTAAGACCTTTCTGATATTACTTTCCGAGTCCAAATTATCACTGTCGAGCGTCACATGCTCGCCTACGAGCAAAGATTGGTTGAGGTCAAGGAGAACATAATAAATTTTTTCTGCTACTGCATAAATTCCTAATGAAACGGGAGTCTTAATTTTAGTGCTGTAATGAATTTCCGGACGGCCCTGGCCGTTGGCAACTTCGTGACTGGAGATAAGACCGAGTTTTTCCAATTCGGCAGTGTATGTCATTACGGTCCGGACGTTGAGGCCGGTTTTCGTAATTACTTCACGCCGTGAAATCGAAGATTCTTGCGAATTTGTAAAAAGCACACGACGCAACATACTTCGGTTTATTCTATTTTTTATCGTATCTTTAGCCATTTTTAATCCTTACAAAATATCGTTATAGTTTCATTATACAGTAAATAATTAAATTGTCAAGAGATAAAACGCAAAAAAATGAATAAAATATAAATATTACACGATGTTTTTTATGTTTTGTGCTTATTTTGAGTATAAAAGTTATTATTTTAATTTATTGTTTTATTGTATTATATCCGATTAAAGGGAATTGAAGAGGTGATGAATGCTGAATATCGAAGGCTGAAATTGGGGAAGGGGAAGGAGGTTTTACATAGCGACGCAGGGTGGAATCTAGAAACTAGAAACTAGAATATAGAAACTAGAATATAGGAAACGGGGAAAGTCTCGCACGAAGCCACGAAGGAAAGAAGTGGAAGGGGAAAGAAAAATTAAACCACTAATGAACATTAATTGGGCACTAATAATGGGGAAGAGTTTTTTCCTGGTTGCCCCAGCCCCAGATCCGGCTTTATATTTCTATGAAACGTAGTCTAAAATTATAGTGTAAAATGATTATCTAATTTGCGCGCGCATTATGCGCGCGAATTAAGAATCAAAATTAGACTTTCTCTCACTCTCCTTATTCGTGAACATTAGCGACATTCGTGGACGAAAACTCCCCTTTCCCTTTTTTCTTTATTCGTGCTTTCTGTGTTTTTCGCGGTTTAAAATTATTTTTCCCTTCCAATTCATGTTAGGTTTCTCGCTGCGTTAATTTGCGCAATCTGCGGATAACTTTGTATCCTTCCATCATTAGCTCTTCAACTAGGATTTATGGTCGTTTTTTGATTTTTTGGGGTTGAGCTGTTTTTACTGATTGATTTGCGGGTTGGTTTGCGGTATCTTATGAAGATTATTTTAGATAAATCAATAGAGAGGGTGGCATGGAATTTATAAATATTGCGGATCAGGTTTTTATCGGTAAGAAGTTGACGCTGATTGGTGGGCCGTGTATGGCCGAAAGTATGGAGGTTTGCCGTGAAACCGCGGTGTATTTGAAAGAGTTATGCGCGGAATTGGATATTCAATATATTTTTAAAGCTTCATTTGATAAGGCGAATCGTTCGAGCGGCAGTTCAGTGCGCGGGCCAGGGATGAAAAAGGGTTTGGCGATGTTAGCTGAAATTAGAGATTCATTACAACTGCCAGTTTTGACTGATATTCATGAAACCATTGAAGTTGACCCCGTGGCGGAAGTGGTTGATGTTCTGCAAATCCCTGCTTTTCTATGTCGCCAGACCGATCTGTTGATTGCGGCTGGCGAGAGTGGCAAAGTAGTTAATGTGAAGAAAGGGCAGTTCATGGCCCCTGAAGATATGAAGGGAGCGGTCGAAAAAGTGCGTTCGACTGGGAATAACAGAGTTATGTTGACGGAACGCGGAACTACGTTCGGTTATCACAATTTAGTGGTCGATATGCGTTCTTTAGCAGTGATGCGTGAACTTGGGGTGCCAGTGGTATTTGATGCGACGCATTCAGTGCAATTGCCGGGAGGGCAGGGCAATGTTTCAGGTGGACAACGGCAATTTATTGCTCCGCTGGCGCGCGCGGCGGCGGCGGTGGGTATTGATGTGTTATTTGCTGAGGTTCATCCGAATCCAGATATGGCGTTGTCGGACGGTCCCAATTCATTAAGTTTTGAAGAAGCCAGAACAGTGTTAAAGGAGGTTAAAGCAATTTATGAACTCAATCGCTCAAGATAAAATTGACAAAATAAAAGCAGTAGTGTTGGATATTGACGGAGTATTGACTGATGGCAAACTCGGTTACAGCGCGGCTGACGAAATTAAATTCTTTAATGTTTTAGACGGACACGGCATTAAAATGGCACAGCGTTCCGGATTGTTGGTCGGAGTGTTGTCTGGTAGGAAATGTGTGGCCAATCGCAAAAGGGCCGAAGAGTTGGGACTGTCGTTTTTCTACGAGGGGTCTAAAGATAAAAAAGCAACTTTTTCACAACTATTGCAGGAACATAATTTGACTGGCGAGGAGTGTTTGTGTATCGGTGACGATATAGTCGACATTCCGATGTTACGGAGCGCTGGAATCGGGGTCACGGTGGCGGATGCTTTGGAATATATGAGTTTGTATTGTGATTTTAGAACAGTCCGTGGCGGCGGTTGTGGCGCGGTTCGTGAAGTTTTGGATTGGTTATTACAACGGCAGGGAAAATGGGAAAAATTAATGGAGAGGTATGTACGTTAATGATAATGAAGATTATAATATTGGTATTCTCTTTCTCATTACTTAATTTGGTAGCGCAGAATAATTCTGACAGCATGAAAAATTTAAAAACTTTTGAAGCACGCTTGCCAATTTACAAGGACGGCCGACTCCAGGTTTTTGTTTATGGTCGGGAGATGAAGCGTGAGGGCAATATAGTGGACGTGAAAGATCCGATTATTGATATAATTCGCGCGGGGGCGGACATTGATAGCATTATCTATATTGAAAAGTTAGCGATGTATCCTCTTGACACTAGTTTGAAAGATATTCTTTTATATTGGGCGGATATTTCGCATAGCGAGGGCGTTATTTCGTCAACCCACGCGACTATCAATAGTGATGCGCAAATCGGCTATGGTAGTGAAAAGGTTTTTTTCCGTTCACCAATGCTTGATTTGAACGGGGTCGGTTTCCACACAGATTTTGTTAAACGCACTTTGCTAGTGAAAAATGATGTTCATATCAGAATTCGGTCGGCTAGCGTTAATCCTGAAAAAAATGACGACAAGAATACTGATCAGCAGATGAAGGCTTATGGCGATAACATGTTTGTTGATTTTGGTAAAGAGATGGTAACTCTAGAGGGTAATGTTAGAATTGACGACAATAAATTTACTATCACCTGCCATCGCGTCGAACTGTTTTTTAAAGATAAAACTCCAGCTGAAGTCGCAGATCAAAACATACCAAAAGAAACCGGAAAACCAGAGTCCAATCCGTTGAATGACAGTTTAGGCGGTAGTTTGGGAGGCGGTAACCGAACAATTTCTAAAGCGATCTGTAGCGGCAATGTTCAAGTTAACAAGAATTTAACAGAAGATGAACTCAAAAAAGGAGCTCAGCACGCAAAGGCCGATGAGATGGTTTATGATGTTGAAAAATCAGAGATCGTTTTGAGCGGAGGCGAACCGGTAATTTATCGTGGTAAAGATCAGTTGGCAGCCAAAGAAATTACGATTTGGCGCGACAGTATGCGCCTACAAGGGCGTGATAACTGTAAAGTAACCATACAACGCGAGGATAAAGAGCAAAAACCATTAGCACCAGCTGTAATTAAATCTGATTTTATGGACATGAACCTTGCGGAAAATGTCGGCGATTTCGTCGGTCGGGTCCGTTTAAATGATCAGGAAGTCAAGTTGGATTGCGATAAAATGCAACTGCATTTTATGGACACTGAGAAAGTTACTGCTCCTCAAAAAACAGCACCTACTGATTCTGATCAAGGAGGCTTGGGTGGCTTGGGCGGTTTTGATAGCTTGGGTGGCGGCAAACAGATGTCGCGAATATTGTGTACTGGCAATGTTATCGTCATTAGCGAGGGAGAATTAAACGAACAAGGCGAACAGAAACCTGAAGTGCGTGCTACGGCTGGAAGGCTTGATTACGACACCCTCAAAAGCGTTGTACAGTTAATCAACGACCAGCCACTGATTAAACGTGGGAGCGAATATGTGAGCGGCGATAAGATTACGATTTGGACTAAAAAGCAACGAATGGTAGTAGAACACAATGCCAAATTAAAAAAGATTGCCGATGAGACAGTTGGCGAAAAGAAAACAGACGCAAGTAATTCTGTTGTTACGGCCGACCATTTTGATTTAGATTATGGCAAAGGCGAACTATTGTTTACCGGACGCACTAAAGTTCGCGACCAGAAACTTAATTTAGATTGTCGCGAGATGACTATTTTCATGGCTGAAAAACATGACACCTCGAGTAAGAAATCGAAAGATAATGACCAAAGTGCTGGAATGGGTAGTTTGGATTCGTTCGATGTATCTACCGGTGGTGACAAGGTCAATAAAGTTGTTTGCAGGGACGAAGTTTATATCGATGATAAAAAAGGAGAACTTTGGAGCGATCTTGTGACGCTGATGTTTGAACCAAAACCACCAGATGCAGAAAAACGTCTAAGTGATCGTGGGATTGCGGCATTCGGCAAAAGCGAATTGGTGCGAATAATGGGCGATGGTAATGTCCGCTTCGTCGGCAAAGAGCAACCCAAGGAGACAAACAATGCAAACGAAAAACCGGGCTTACTAAACCCACAGACTAAATTATTTGCGGATCGTTCAGATATGGAATTCAAGAAAAACTATGGATTTCTCGACGGCAATGTTAAAATGATTAATCAAGACAGTGGGTTGCAATGCGAATTTATGGAGTTTTTCCTGCAAGATGTTGAGGGGGAACTGCCTCCTAGGCGACCAGAAGATGAAGAGGATGTAGTGTCTAATCGCATTAGTCTTGGTCACGGGAAAGAGTTGAAGAAAGTGATTGCCCATCGCGATGTTCGCTTGGTGCGGGTAACTCCGAAGGAACGTATGGCCGCAACTGGCAATCGTGCAGTTTATACGGTTGCGCGTGAACAGATGGTGTTGACTGGCACACCTCAAAAACGTGCGACATTGCGCCGTAATAACATAATTAGTGAACATGACTATGTTAACTACTGGCCGAATAAAGGATTATTAAGTGGTGGCTCCGGACTAGTAAAAGAGGGCGGAGTCGACGCTTCAGAATGAACATAAAAAAGAACGAGTTCAAGCTTGAAGAAGATTTTTTTTATGATAGTGTTTATTAAAGAAACATCACAGCTAACGGGAGCGTTATGGAATATCTGGTAAAAGCTGAAAAATTAGTGAAGGCTTATCATGGACGGCGAGTCGTCAATGAAGTCTCCATGCATGTAGCTAAAGGTGAAATCGTTGGCTTACTCGGACCCAATGGAGCAGGCAAAACCACAAGTTTTTATATGATAATGGGTTTGATTCGTCCGGATGGTGGAAAGATTTGGTTTAGAAATCATGATGTTACTCATGCGCCGATGTATAAAAGAGCACGCATGGGGATGGGATATTTGGCTCAGGAACCATCGATTTTCCGTAAACTTACGGTCGAACAAAATATTATGGCAATTTTAGAAACGCTGGATATCAGCTACAGTGAACGCAAAAAGCGTTTAGGCAAATTGTTGGATGAACTGGATCTGACGCGATTATCGAAGCAAAAAGCGATGACTTTGAGTGGAGGCGAACGTCGTCGTCTTGAAATTACTCGAGCGATGGTCACCAATCCATCATTTATTTTGCTCGACGAACCATTTAGCGGAGTAGATCCGTTGGCTGTTTATGATGTTCAGCAGATCGTTATCCGTTTAAAGGAGATGAATTTAGGGATTTTGATTACCGATCATAATGTTCGAGAAACCCTTTCAGTGGTGGATCGGGCTTATATTATGACTCAGGGACAAATTATGCTTGAAGGCTCCAGTAGTTTTTTGGCTAATGACGAAAAAGCTAAAGAGGTCTATTTAGGGCCGCAATTTACCATGTAATTAACCGTAACAACAGCGGATCGTTACTGAAGGCAAAGGCTTTTAGTTGCGATTTGCAAGATAGTAAACCATAAGGAGAAAGGGCTATGCAAATTATTATAAGTGGAAAGAACCTGACCGTAAACGATGCACTGAAGGCTCGTATTGAAAAAAAACTTGGTGCTGCACTTGATCACCCAAACTTGAAGGTGACTAGCGCGCGCGTGGTTTTAGAGGTTGAGAAAATCCGTAATATTGCGGAAATCAACGTTAACTTGAAAAACAATTTTTTTGAGAACAAGGCAGAATCACTGGTCAACATGTCCGAAGCCATTGATGAAGCAGTCAAAAAGATTGAGATTCAAGTCAAGAAGTTGATCAATAAAGTACAAGACCACGGACAACGTGTTCCATTGCGCGACATCATTACCGATGAGCCGGAAGCATAATTGGAAGCAGGAAAATTATTTATAAACTTCGCGCGCGCATTATGCGCGCGTGAAGTTATAAGAGTCTGATTTATGGAATTGTTTTATTTAATACAACTGGATAATGGCAGTCGTTATTTAACGACTGGTTCAAACGAACTTGCACTTAAATGCAATGACTGGTGTGTGGTTCGTAAGGATTTTTACCAAGACTACGGACAAGTTATTAGGATTAAAAATTCTAGTAAAGAGGATCCAAAGTCACTGCCAAGCATAATGCGCAAGGCTACTGTCCACGATAAAGGTGTTGCTAATGAGAACCTCATGCGTGGTAAGTCGGCATTACGCACTACTGAAAAGTCAGTTGAGCGGTTGAATTTGCCAATGAACCTTTTAAATGCACATTATTCATTTGATGGTAAATTGATATTGATTCAATTCACCGCTGAAGAACGGGTTGATTTTCGTGAATTAGTCAAAGAGTTGATGCAAATTTTCAATACTCGTATTGAGTTACGACAAATTGGAGTGCGTGATGAAACGGCACTTTGTGGTGGCATCGGAATATGTGGACAAGAATTATGCTGCAGAAGATTTTTAACTGAATTTGCATCAATTAACGTGCGTATGGCTAAAGAACAAGATCTATCGCTGACTCCTGCAACGATTTCCGGTTCATGTGGAAGGCTTAAATGTTGTCTAAAATATGAACATGACGGTTATTTGGAGCTCGAAAAAGGGATGCCGCGACGTGGTGAATTATGTGAGTGTAGTGAGGGTAGGGGACGGGTAATTGATCGTAACTTATTGACCCAGAAATTGACCTTGCAATTAGAATCTGGTAAAAATATGATTTTCTGCCGTGATGAAGTTACAAGCAAAACAGCCAGCAAACGTTCAAGAGGAGAAGATGCAAACACAAATTCATAAGCAGCGAGTTCGAAGAGACTCATTAGCTTGTAAACAACTGAGCAATTATGATTTTGCCATCAGCATCAGAAATTAAGGATATTAGGCCAGACGACATTGAAACTCTGGCGAAACTTGATGCCAGCGGCCTTATTGTCGCGCCAATGGAGAATTTCTCTGATTATCTTATCCGTATTGAAGGGGTAATGAGTTTTACCGAAAAAGTCACTACAGAATTAGATAAATCTGGGCATTTTGAGCTTGATGAGAAAATTGTTTTACCTGCCGAAAATCTTATTCCTGAATCAATTATTGAGGAAGCCGCTGGGATTACCGTGCCGTTATATGAAATTACGGTATGCTGGGTTCCCGGTTTCTTTCTCTCGCAGAGTCTGGGAATACTCTGGGGAGGTTGTTCCTATACTGATAATGAAAACAATTTAAATCTCTTCTTAGTCAGAAGTTCTTTCGCTACTCGCAAAAAATGGTTTGTTTATCGTCGAGACGAGTTGATCTCGCATGAATTGTGTCATGCCGCTAGAGCTGTTTTGAATGATCATACTTACGAAGAATATTTTGCTTATCAAACATCGCCCAAAAAAACGCGCCGCTATTTGGGTGGATGTTTCAGGACGCGATTCGATGCATTGTTCTTTTTATTACCCATAATGACATTATTAGTAGCACAGATTTCTCTCACTATCATTGGGAGGAATATATTTCCAATTTGGCCTTTCTGGATTGCGAGTGGTATTTTCCCAGCATTTCTATTGATTAGAAATCATTGCGAGCGCAGACGTATCCATCGCGCAGGTGCAAATCTTCGCAAAGCTGGTATTAGTCGAGTTAATGCGGTATTGTTTCGTTCACTAACCGCAGAAATTAAGCATTTTGCTAAATTAAAAGATTCGCAACAACTAATAAAATATATTAATGAACGAGTGGAGAGTGAACTGCGCTGGCGCATTATTCACTATCGATTTATTGCTGATGGAGAGTGAAAAATGATAAAAACACTGGAATTGACTGCATATTTAAATGATCTATTGCATTGTTCGGAGTTTGCTGGAGATGCTTCCAATAATGGATTGCAGGTTGAAGCATGTACAGAAGTAAAAAAAGTGGCTTTCGGAGTCGATGCGTCACTGGCGATGTTCGAGTCGGCAGTGGCAATCAATGCTGATTTAGTAGTAGTTCACCACGGCATCAGTTGGGGCGCCGAACCACGTCGGTTTAACGGTTGGACCGGAAAGCGCCTTGAAATCCTGTTTCGCAACAGCATTTCACTTTATGCTGTCCATTTGCCATTAGATGCGCATCCAGTAATCGGGCATAATGCCCAGTTGGCAAAAATGATCGGACTAACCCAGTGTGAAATGTTTGGTCATTATGATGGTGTACAAATTGGCGTTCGCGGAATTTTGCCAGAACCGTGTACCCCAACAACGCTCAGTGCGATTTATGAGGAAAATTTATCTTGCCAAGCAGGGATTTACGGAAATCCGCAAAAAGCGGTTCAACGTATTGGCTGTATTTCTGGCGGAGCCGGGCGTGAAGGTTTATCAGCAGCAATAGACTGCGGGCTTGAAGTTTTAATCACCGGTGAAATGACCCATGATCTTTGGCACCAAGCAAAAGAAAACGCTATTACCGTTATTGCTTTGGGACATTATTGTTCTGAAAAACCGGGCATTATCTGTTTAGAGGAACTTTTGCGCGAACAATTCAATTTAAAAACTGAGTTTATTGATATTCCGACTGGACTTTAAAATAACAGGAGATGTAGATATGAAATTTTTTTACAGTGTAATAACTGCTCTATTATTATGTTTTGCTTTGATATCTTGCCAAAGCGACAACACGCAGTTTAAAGAACTTAATTCTGTAGAACGAGAGACCCTTGTGGATTTTATCCGGTACAATGTCGCTAAGAGGTTGACCGTCGAACAGCAACAAATATTAAATGAGTCTATACCGATAGTGAAATTTAATTATGAGTCCAATAAAGAGGGTAAGGTTTACGTTTCCTGGACAATCCCTCAGGATTTAAGCGCTATGCAGAAATTGAGTGAAAATCCCAATGTAATAGTTCCGATGACCACAATTAATGTGAGCGGCTACGGTGTATTAGATTCTCCGAAACGTATTATCTGGAATATCTCAGTAATTGAACAAACCAGAGTTACTACTGGCGATTGAATAAGTCCATGAAATGTAAAGCAGTCCTCAGATAATTTCTCAATAGAATGCGTTCTTCATAAATTATGCCAGTAATAGCATAGCCAGCATCGATCTTTGAGACTAAGAGGTTATTGTTTTGAACTCTGGGTTTGAGAATCTATTTCAGTGGGTTTTCCTCGATATTTCGAGGGTCACAGTGTAGCAGGAGTCGCACCGGCATATTTTTGGCGACTTCCGACTCGGCATTTTTCATAGTGTTGTGTGCAGATATTAAACCTTCATTGAAATCAACTTCAACATGCGCAGTGACGTAATGTTGATTAGGCCCATAATTATGAATAATAATGTCATGGACTCCGTATACTCCTGGACAGCTCAAAATACGTTCTTTTAACTCATCAATGATGATATCGTCCGGACACTCTCCTAGTAATGGACTGATGATGTCACGCAGAATACCAATGCCTCCGATTATTACTAGCGTTGCGACTACGGTACCAGCGCACCCATCAATTGGAAAAGTAGTGTACTGCGTGGAAAAAATTGCTAATAATATAACGAAAGTCGCACCTATGTCGCTCAAACTGTCGAATGCGGCCGCTCGGATTATTTTTGATTCAATTTCTTTATCAATTGTTCGGTAGAAATAGAACAACCAAAGTTTTATTAATAGCGTTCCCGCATAAATAGCGAGAATAAGGTTGTTGGCATCAATCGGCAACGGATTAAAAATACGCATTACTGATTCTTTCATAAAGTCCAGTCCAACGGCAATAATGATGACTGCGACGATCAAACCTGCAATGTATTCGGCTCGTCCATGACCGAATGGATGTTCGCGATCGGGTGGCTTGACCGCAACTTTGAAACCCAATAGCGTAACCATTCCAGCACCAGCATCAGAAAGGTTGTTAATCGCATCAGCAGTAATGGCGATACTACCCGAAATTAAGCCTATAATTAATTTAAGTAAAAATAGGAATATATTTATCGTGACCCCAACATATCCGGATAAAGTGCCATAGGCGAGTCGGTTGTCGGTTTGTAGTTGATGTGAACGATTCTTCACAAATAATTTTATTAATAGTTTGGTCAGCATATTTTCTCTTAAAAGTATTTAAAATGCTACGAGTCGGAAAAATGATTCAAGAATTTTCAGGAGGAAATTTGTAGATATTTCCCGGTTTAGGATATTCATACGCAGTGTTCTTCCTAATCCGATCACAGACTTTGACGATCTCAACACCTTCGTCGAGAGTAATTGGAAACGCTACATTATCACGAATCGCCTGGTAAAGGCATTTATAGATATCTCCCATGCCTAACTTTGAGGGCGGTGCCACCTCAATAGTCTTTTCAACCCAAGGTATTGGTTCAGGATTGTATGACACAGCACCGAAGGGTGGCGTAGTGCGCTCCGCTTCACCAACTTTGAACTTGTAATTTGGTTCAACATATTTAAGGATGATTTTTTCGCCATCACAAGTTAATGCGCCGCGATTGCCATAAACCACATATTGCGGCATAGTAATAGCCGAACCATAAGATAATTCCAAATCGACAACGCGTCCGTTATTGCCCTTTAAAAGCAGTTTAATATGATCCTCGGCATCGCCAAGTGAAGAGATCAATTGCAGATCACTCCATATTTCACTAATGGGCGCGTCCACCATGCGAATGGCATGGTCAACTAAATGTGGGCCCCAGTTATTCAGCAAGCCACCGCCACAATCAAGAATCGTCTGCCAATCCTTGCGACGCTGGAAGAAATGGCGGTGTAATTTGACCAAATGAATTTTTCCCAGCAGGCCGGATTGCATGATCTCGCGAACATGTTGGAATGCCGGTTCGATACGGCGATTGTGGCGCAGGAATATTTTACCCGGATATTTTGCATCTAACGCTTTGAGTTTTTTTGCTTCGGCATAGTTCATCGCAATTGGTTTTTCCAGAAAAACTATTTTACCGGCTTTCAATGCCATTTTAGTATGTTTGAGATGGTCGGGCGAACGGCTGACAATTGAAACTAGTTCCAAATCAGGATGCTTTAGCATGTCAGCAAAGTTGTCATAGGTTTTGGCGCCAGTGGCATCGGCCGCCAGTTTGCGACGTTCAGCATCAATGTCACAACATGCCACGACCTGAAATAAATTACGATAATTTGCGAGCTCGTTGATGTGCATTTCGTAACCAGCACGCCCGATCCCGATAATTCCCACCTTGATTGGAGTTGTTTTTTTCATGTGCTTGCATTGCCTCTGTTTTTTAATTGAAAATTAATTATATACCGGTTTAAACTTATGTTAAAATATCGTACAGCTCTTGTATTGCAAATCTATTCTGGATATTTCAGCAAAACTGACAAAATTCTATTTTAAAAAATAAGCATTATTTAGTGATCTAAATTCACGCGCGCATTATGCGCGCGCGAATTGAACTATGACATAACGGGATGATAATTGTCATTTTTAGATACTTGAAATTTCATCAGTGACAGTGTAGTTTATTTCTTTATTTTTAAGATTTATTGATGATTTAATTTTTTTTAATAACATATAAAATGGTGGAGAAATGGACTGTAAAATAGAAACTTGGTTGGAATGTGTTGGCTGTGAACAAAAATATGATTTAAATGATATTCGCTACACTTGCAAATGTGGTGGCACCCTCGATGTAAAGCGCGATTTGACGAAACTGGATGGCGAACAGTTGAAGAAGATTTGGGAAGAACGTTGGAGTCTTAAACGTGGTGCTTTGGCTTCTGGAGTCTGGCGTTACAAGGAACTGGTTATTGATGTTCCAGTCGAACAAATCGTGACTCGCCAAGAAGGTTCAACCAGATTGTATGATGCTGGATTGGCAGGTAAATATGCTGGATTGAAGAATTTTTTATTGAAACACGAAGGTGAAAATCCTACTGGAAGCTTTAAAGACCGCGGCATGACCTGCGGCGCCACTGCCGCTAAAATCTATGGTGCACAGTGTGTTGCTTGTGCCAGTACTGGAAATACTAGCGCGAGTATGGCATCTTATTCAGCAGTTTCCGGCATGAAGTCAGTTATTTTTATTCCAGAAGGTGCAATTGCTTACGGTAAATTAGCCCAAGCATTGGCATTCGGTGGAAAAACCCTTCAAATCAAAGGAAATTTTGATGATGCAATGAGTTTAGTGCAAGAAGTTTGCGAAAAGCTCAATATTTATCTATTGAATTCCATTAATCCATTCCGAATCGAGGGGCAAAAAACGATTGGATTTGAAATCCTACATCAATTGAATTGGCAAGTTCCAGATTGGTTTGTGATTCCAGGTGGAAATTTGGGTAATAATACGGCACTAAGCAAAGGTCTCCAGGAACTTTATGAATTGGGAATTATAAATAAAATTCCGAGGATCGCGGTGATTCAGGCAGAAGGTTCCGCGCCACTCTCCAAAATGTGGAAGAACCATACTCCATTTGAAGCAGTTAAAAATCCTGAGACGATTGCAACTGCAATCAAAATTGGCAATCCTGTTTCTTGGGAGAAAGCTTTGCGCGGGCTTAAATGGTGTAACGGCGTTGTCGAAGATGTTACTGAACAAGAGATTATGGATGCCAAAGCTATGGTTGATGCGGCTGGAATTGGAGCAGAGCCAGCTTCATGTTGTTCAGTCGCCGGAGCAAAAAAATTGGTAGATGCTGGGGTTATCGATCCAGAAGCTAGCGTAGTCGGTATTTTAACTGGTAATATTTTAAAAGATCCTGACGCTGTCATTGGTTATCATCAGGATAAACTGGGTAAAATGGGCATCAAAGGAACTTATGCCAATAAGCCCATGGTTATTGAACCAACGGTGGAAGCGGTAAAGAGAGCAATTGGGGATTGATATGAATCAGACCGCGCCAAAGGCCCTGCGCTTACATATTGGGATTTTCGGTCGGGTTAACGTCGGAAAATCAACTCTGCTTAATTTTATCAGTGGTCAAGCTACGGCAATTACCTCGCCAATACCTGGCACCACAACTGATGTGGTCAGTAAAAATATGGAATTATTGCCAATCGGACCAGTAGTTTTTTTAGATACTGCTGGTTTGAGCGATTTTAGTGAACTCGGTGCTGCTCGCCTTAAAAAAACTTTCGGAGTGTTTGAGCAAGCGGATATCATTACCTTAGTCACCGGAGCAGGGCAGTGGGGAGAAGCGGAACAAAACATCGTCGCAGAAGCGCACCAACGAAAAATACCATTAATCACGGTTATCAGCAAATCCGACCTTAATTTGCCGTCGCCTGATTTTATCGCCTTAGTTGCCGCCGAGACCGGCGGAATCGTAATTAATGCATTTGCTGGCGAAAAAAAATTACGAGATCAATTTTTAAATGAATACAAACGTGCTTTGATTGAATATTGCCCTGAAAATTTTTTGGAACCACCAGCTTTAATCGGCGATCTGGTCAAACCCGGAGAAACAGTGATCCTATTGGCCCCGATTGATTTACAAGCACCTAAAGGGCGTTTAATTCTTCCGCAGGTCCAAGTGTTACGTAGTGGCCTAGATAATAACAATAGCGTTATTACCGTCAAGGAAACTGAATATCAAGCGACTTTGAATAATCTAAAAATCCCAGCAGCTTTGATCATCTGCGATTCTCAGGTTGTTGATGTGATGGTGCGTGAAACGCCACCAGAAATCGCTTGTACGACATTTTCGATTTTGTTTGCCCGTTTGAAAGGAAACATGGAATTGATGGCGGCTGGGGCTGCCGCTATTGAACGATTAAAAACTAATGGTGGACGCGTGCTGATTGCCGAAGCTTGTACTCATCATGCCACCGATGACGATATCGGCCGAGTGAAAATTCCAAATTTATTGCGTCGTTTTACTGGTCGCAAAGACTTGGTGGTTGACGTCTTTTCTGGCACTGATTACCCTGACAATCTGGCGCAGTACGATCTGGTTATTCACTGCGGTGGTTGTATGTTCAATCGTCGGGCAATATTATCACGAATTCAGCTGGCTGTTTCATGCGGCGTGGCGGTTACCAATTACGGAATGTGCATCTCATTTTGTCACGGAGTTCTGGAACGGGTGTTATCGCCATTTCCAGTAGCCCTAGCTGCATTCAGAGATGCACGTTCTAAATTGAATTCGTAAACAGTGAACCCCAGTTCGGCTGAACTCGGGATTCAATGTTCGTATAGGCATTGTTATTATTTGCCGTTTGTCTTGTCGGCAAATAAGATATTGACCATCTTTTGGGTTGCTTGCATGGCCGCGTAAACCTGATCGCTATCCAATCCGGTCGTAACCAGAGGACGCGGGCCGCCGCTGTCCCAAGTGATAGTAGCGCCTACTAACGCATCAGTAGCGCCACCAGGTGGAATGCGAACTTCATAATCGAGCAACTTAGGCAATTTGACATCAACTTGACGCAACGCTTTGCGCAATGCTTTCATAAAAGCGTCATAACCGCCATCGCCATGTGATTCAGCGACCAAATCATGCCCTTTGAAATTTATTTCAATTCTCGCGAAAGGAGCCATTCCTTGCTGAGAATGAATGGCATATTTATCTAAACGCATAACCTCATCCATAGGTTGGCGCAATACCGAAGCAATGATGAACGGCAAATCCTCCGGCGTAACACTTTTTTTCTTGTCGCCCAGCCGAACAATTTCGCGCAGCAGTTTGTCGCGGACATCCTTCTCTAAATCTAACCCAAGCATTTCGAGGTTTTTTTCAATTGAAGCTTTACCACTGAGTTTGCCGAGGGCATAATTGCGCTTGCGGCTGAAGCGTTCTGGCAACAACGCGTTGGCATATAGATTGCCTTTTTTATCGCCATCGGCATGAACACCACAGGTTTGGGTGAACACATCAGAACCTGTAACCGGTTTATTCCACGCAACTCTTTTACCTGAGAACGTCTGTACCAGTTGCGAGAGGTCAAAGAGTTTCTTTTCTACAACTCGAGTTTTGCGATCTGTCATATCGTTGATTAAAGCGGCTATTTCGCAAAGCGATTGATTGCCAGTGCGCTCGCCCAAACTATTGACCGTGGTATGAATGCCGTTGACGCCCATTTTTACCGCGGCTAACGAATTGGAACTCACCAAACCATAGTCGTTATGTCCATGGAAATCTAAACGTATTTCGGGAAATGCTGAATACATCCAATCTAGGTATTTAGTTATTTCTGCGGGAGTGAGGATTCCCAGGGTATCCGGCAACATTACGCGGGCAACAGGATATTGGGTAATCCGTCGCGTAACTTCATAGACATAACCGAAGTTTTCACGCATTCCACCTGACCAATCTTCAAGATAGACATTAACGGTTAGATTACGTTTTAACGCATACTCGATCTCTTTACAGACTAGATCAAAGTGTTGTTCTGGTTCTTTTTTAAGTTGAACGCGGCAGTGACGTTCGGAACCTTTGCAGAGCAAATTAATAACCTTGCCACCGACATCACAGATCCAATCAACAGATTTACCACCGTCAATAAAACCTAATATCTCCATGCGGTCTTCCATGTTTTTATTAGCGGCGCCGGCGATGATCGAAACCAATGCTTCTTTTTCCCCTTCCGAAACTCTTGCAGAACCGATTTCAATGCGGTCAACATGAGCGCGCATCAGTAAAAAACGGGCAATTTGCTCCTTTTCTAGCGGGCTAAAGGCGACCCCGGGGGTTTGTTCGCCGTCGCGCAAGGTGGTGTCCATTATTTCGACATATTTGGCAAATCTGCCTTTCTTTTTCAACATAATTATTATCTCCAAAAAAAACGGCCACGAATTCAGAATTGATTCATGGCCGCGTGATATTTTTTATTTGTGTTTCTTCTTAAGTATTAAATTCAAAATTTCTCCACAACCAGTACGGGACACTCTATGGGAAGATAGAATGCCCCGCAAATAATGCCGATTAAAATGGCAGTCAATTTTGATTGGTTGCTAACGAAACGTAACATCTAAAATCCCCGTAAAAATTATTTAAAGAACTTAAATATACTACAGTTTCTTGAAAAGTAAATTAAGCAAACATGATTATGACCTACAAATAATATTTGTGAGTACACAAAGTCCATGACAAGCGGGAATAACACAGTTCTCAGATAGTTTTAATTGCGACGCAACGCTTTTGGAGGACTTAGTATCTCTTGCATAATGATCGCCTGTCGTGAATTCTGTCGCAACAGTTTGGCATAACGGCTTGGTTTATTCGGCTCCAGCATCTCTGGTTCGTTCAATAGCGGGGCAGGGGAGGATTCTTTTTTCAGCTGAAGTTCCTTTGCTATTTGGAGTGCTTTTGCCAATTCAGGTGTTTTGATCGCATCTGACTCGAACTCTTCGAAGTTGTATTCGTTATTATCATCCTCAAAGAATGAACTTTCAGGCTTTTCTTGACGGCGCATGGATGCCTCTTTTCGGGCGCGCTGTTCATATACTTGCTTTACCACCCAGAATATTCCAGCAATGATGAAAAATATAAAAGTTACTAATTTGTCGGACATAATTTAAACCACCTATTTACTGGAACTGGCGCTGTCTCCGGCGATTGAGTGCCGCATATCAGTATCTGCCATGATATTCTTTATCTTGTAATACTCGATGATCGGTAAACTTCCTGAAGCCAAAGCTTCAGCAATAGCCATCGGAATTTCCGCTTCAGCTTCAACTAACTTTGATTTCATGTTGGTTACTTGGGCGCGCATCTCTTGATCCTGTGCTACCGCCATGGAACGGCGTTCTTCTGCTTTGGCTTGAGCTATTTCTTTATCGGCATTAGCCTGATCCATCTGCAGTTCTGCACCGATATTTTTACCAACGTCGATGTCGGCGATATCAATGGATAAAATTTCAAAAGCGGTGCCTGAGTCTAAACCTTTGGACAGGACATTTTTAGAAATCATGTCAGGATTTTCGAGAACATCTTTATAGCTATCGGCGTTACCGATGGCGGAAACAATGCCTTCACCGACTCGTGCTAGGATGGTTTCTTCACCTGCACCACCGACCAGCCGTTCAATGTTTGTTCGCACTGTTACGCGAGCGAAAGCAATCAGCTGGATGCCATCACGTGCTATTGCTGCGATGCGAGGCGTCTCGATTACTCGTGGGTTAACGCTCATGCGTACCGCTTCAAGGACATTACGGCCTGCTAAGTCAATTGCGGTGGCGCGTTGTAGATTCAGTGGAATGTTAGCTTTGTCCGCGGCGACGAGAGCATAAATTACTCGAAAAACGTCACCTCCAGCTAGAAAATGCGCTTCCAAATCATTGGAACCGATATCTAGTCCAGCTTTTTTTGCCTGAATCATTGCGGTCAAAATTACTTGTGGCGGGATTCTGCGCAAACGCATGCCGACCATTGAAAAGGGGCTGATCCAAACTCCGGACAGCCACGCAGCAAACCACAATGGAAGTGGAATGATGACGCCCAATATTATCCCGATGAAAATCAGCAGGAAAACAATTAAAACTAGTAAGGTCAAAGGATTCATTATTTATTATCTCCAAATATTAAGAAAAGTTTAATTTGTCGGAACGAAATGCTTGTGCGAGTGCCAACGGCACTTGCGATTCAGCTTCGACCAAGCGTGATTGCATTTGAGTTACTTGCGCTCTCATCTCCTGCTCATTAGCGACAGCCATGGCGCGCCGCTCTTCAGCTTTAGCTTGCGCAATATTTTTGTCGGCATTAGCCTGATCGGTTTGAAGTTCCGCGCCAATATTTTTACCGACGTTGACATCAGCGATATCAATGGAAAGAATTTCAAATGCAGTGCCGGCATCCAAACCCTTTCTCAATACAGTTTTAGATATAAGGTCAGGGTTTTCGAGAACATCTTTATGAGAATTTGAAGAGCCGATAGTAGTAACAATTCCTTCACCAACTCGGGCGATAATCGTTTCCTCTCCAGCGCCACCGACCAAACGTTCAAGGTTGGCGCGCACGGTGACGCGTGCCAAGACAATCAATTGGATTCCGTTTTTAGCCACCGCGGAGATGTTCGGTGTTTCAATTACTTTGGGATTAACGCTCATCTTTACTGCATCTAATACATCACGTCCAGCCAAGTCAATAGCTGTGGCGCGCTGAATAGTTAGATTTAAACGGGCTTTATCAGCTGCGATCAAAGCTGCAACCACTTTTAAGACATGGCCTCCAGCCAGATAATGGGTTTCTAAAATATCAGCGGTAATGTCAATACCGGCTTTACGCGCTTGAATTAGTGCGTTGACAATCACTTTCGGAGGAACACGGCGTAAACGCATACCAAGTAGCGCGAAAAAGCTTACTGGCACTCCTGCGAATATTGATGCTATCCAGTCCCTTAGCGGAATGAACGACAAGATAAAAATAAAGAAACCGAATGCCAGGATGACTAAAAAAATCATCACTGGCGCGACCATAGCGATTATGGGGGGAAACATTAACATAGGTTCTCCTGTTTGGATTTTTGGGAAATTATTACAATGATTTGACCGCCGCGAACGGCTAAAACTTCAATATCTGAATTGGGTTCAATGAAGCCTCCTTCAGTGACCACGTCATATCGTTTATCTTTGAACATGGCAATTCCTGCGGGGCGCAACATAGAAACTGCGATTCCTTTATCGCCAGGTTTCAGGTCGCTGTCTTCATGTGCGTTGTAACCATCTGAACTCAATTGAACAGTTTTTAAAGACAATCGTCCGAAAACTGGTTTGGTCAGATAGATTGCTAATATCATCATAATGCCGATGGCAGTAAGAAATGAAGTGCTTACGACATAAGTTGCGGTTTGGAGTTGTTCGAAGCCGAATGCCATCACAAAAGACCCGACAACGCAAATAATGCCTAAAACTCCAATAATACCGAAGCCTGGAATTACAAAAATCTCCAGTAGTAACAAAATTAACCCAACTACAAAGACTACCATAGGCCCCCAGTCTGAAGCGCCAGAGGCAACGTGTCCAAGAAAAAACAGGGTCAGCATGGTCAAGCCGAGAATTCCCGGTACCCCGAAGCCTGGAGTTTTTATCTCCACAAAAATACCGACTAATCCCAGTGCGATTAGAATGCCGGCAATTGCTGGATAAGTTAGGAACGACACAACTTGCTCCCATCCGGTTTTCTCGATCTCAATTAATTCGCAATCACCAAGTTTAAGTTGCGATATAAGATCGTGACGGTCTTTGGCAATATAATCAATGACGTTCAGATTTTTGGCTTCTTTGGCCGAAAGGGTCAGTGGTGAAACTTTATCATGGTCAATACCATCAGTTTTTTTATCCAGTTTTTGGTAAGGATCAGCCATTGCACGGACAACTCTGACTGGACGACCATTTTTCTCTGCTACAATTTGGAGTGCTTTAAAAAATACCGTTAGAAATTTTTGATTAAGGAGTTTTTCATCTGAAGCTGATGGTTTTGGAGCTTTCTGTAATTTTTTCAATAAATCATCTAAACCTAACGGTTGGCTGGGTAGCTTTTCTGGCTCATTGTTCTCTTTTTTAGGCTCAATTTTCTCTGTGGATTTAGTATCAGATTTTTCATTCTTAACGCGTTCAGTGACCGGTTTCGCGCCGCCTGTGCTCATGGAAATCGGCATGGCATCGCCAATCATTCCGTCTGGATTGATAGCGATTCTATTAGCTCCGAGAGCGATAATAGCGCCAGCGGAGATCCCATTAGGGTTAAGGTAGGCGATGGTGGGAACTTTTGATTTTGCCAATATTGATAGATATTTGTAAGCTACCATCACATTGCCGCCAGGAGTATCAAGTTCAAAGATTACCGCACGTACATTCTCTTTTTCGGCACGCACCAGCACTTTCTTGAGGAATAAAAGTTCATGCGATGAAATTTCTTTAAATTCGGTGAACTGAGGAACAAAAAAAACGGTTTTATTTGAATTCAGGTCGAATAATTTTTTTTCTTCGGCAATTGAGCTAATAGCAATAATGCTTAAGATTAAAGCCAATACTTTCTTCATATTAAACACCTAGTGGGGAGATTTTCTGACAAAAATGACATAATAATAATAATCCAAACCAACTAGAATACAAACCAAGATTAATAATTTAATTTAGCTTATCTGTTAAAAATCAAATAAACTGTCCAGAATAATTTCATATTTTATGTCCCGCTGCCAATGTTTTTCATCTGTTTGATGAAATGAATAAAAAACACAATAAAATTACATCTTGATAATAATATTTTCGGTTTCTTGACGTCTATTATGTGTGTAATCAAAATCAAATAAAAATTCAGAGGTTTTATGAAAGATTGTGTAAGTTTTAAGATAATGGATGGTTTGTCTGAACTTTTTTATTGCATGGATTCCGTTTATAACCGAAACTTTCGTGATGAAGCCGAAGAGTTGGTTCATCGTTATCGGTCACGCAGTAAAAATACTTGGCCAGTTTTGATACGTTTTCACGTTAGTGATATCGCCAATCAATATAATGATCTTTGTGACATTCTCCGTAAATATGGAGTTGAAAGCGCGGCAATTATTGAGCAGACGCCGTTGCGCGGTGGAAAACTCGCTCTCGAGGCATGGCATTATTCACGTCAACCCGAAAATTATCAAATTAAAATGTTTCAATCCTCGGTAACCGGAGTTTCAGGTAGTGAGACTCAAATGCGTTGCGAGTTCGAAAACCTTGAAAAAATGTTGCCCGTGAATGCCTCTGTATCGGCAAATATCATCAGGACGTGGATCTATTGTCGCGATCTTGATAACAACTATGCTGGGCTGGTCAAAGCGCGCCGGGAACTTTTTACGCAATGGGGTATGACCGAAAAAACGCATTATATCGCTAGCACAGGAATTGAAGGTAAATCTTATCCTCATGATCGGTTAGTTCGAATGGATTCACTCGGAATTTTTGGCTTGGCTCCTGAACAGATCGAATATATGCAAGCACTTGAGCATCTCTCGCCGACTCAGATTTATGGAGTTACTTTTGAACGTGGAACACGCATCATTTATGGGAATTGCTCGTCCTACTTTATCAGTGGAACCGCTAGCATTGATAAATACGGGAAAATTATGTACCCGGGCAACGTTGAAGCGCAATCCAGACGCATGCTGGAAAATGTGGAAGCATTGCTGAATAATCACGATGCTCAGTTGCATGACTTAAAACAAGCGGTAATCTATTTGCGTGATGCAAAAGATAAAGATTTGGTTGAGTCATATCTACAACAATATCTTGACGATGAGTGTACTTATCTGATTCTTCAATCGTCAATTTGTCGCCCTGGATGGCTTCTGGAAATAGATGGAATTGCTGTTAATAATCATGGCAATGAAAATTATAAGGCGCTACGATAATGTATTCAGACGGGATCCATCAACAATGCAAGCTTCGATAATGATAAATATCAGGAGAATTACAGATGCTTAAATTAATTTTTGTTTCACTCGCCGTTATGATCGGCTCAACACTTTTTAGCGAAGATGTCTATCGGAAAACACATCATCCTCAAGCAAAATCAGAATTTGATTTTTTGCTGGAAAATATTTGGAAAAAACAAAACATTACTCCAGCTCAAGAAGCATCTGATGCTGTTTTTGTAAGGCGCGCTTATCTTGATTTTTTAGGGCGGACACCGTCCGTGGAGGAAGCGAAATCTTATGTTGCCTCCGAAGAAAAAGATAAGCATGAACTTTTAATTGAAAACTTACTTGCTGATCATGACTTTGCTCTTTATTGGTCTATGCGTTTTGGTGACGCTTTACGGATTAAGTCAGAATTTCCGATTAATCTGTGGCCAAACGCCGCCTACGCTTATACGAGAATAGTCTATGAGTTTTTAGGTAAAAACCAACCTTATGATCAGTTTGTTCGTTCTTTATTGCTTTCAGAAGGGAGTAACTTCAGACAGCCAGAAGTTAATTTTTATCGTGCGATGGCGGTTCGCTCGCCTGAAGGAATAGCTAATGCTGTTTCATCATTCTTTATGGGAAAGTCGCTAGTTGAATTACCTAGTGACATACAAAAAACGCTACCACAATTTTTTGAATGTGTAAAATATAAAAGTACCAAAGAGTGGAAAGAGGAGATTGTCTTTGCTGAACGTTTAGAAAACACGCGCAGTTTTTCATTGCCAAATGGCAAAATGGTTGTGGTTAAAAAGAACGGAGACCCGCGCGAGGCATTGTGTCACTATCTAATTGTGCAGGAAAATCCATATTTTGCTTCTGCGTTGGTTCAGCGTGTCTGGCGTTGGTTCTTTGGTGTCGAATTGGATGCCGGCGACACGACTTTGCGATTTTTAGCCGCTGATTTTAAGCGATCAGGTTATAACCTGAAATCTCTCTGTAAACTAATTGGCAACTCAAGCGCATATCGGGCCTCGTCGTTTTACGATGGCGATCTCGAGAAGGCGACCAAATTTCATGCGGTTTATCCGATACGACGCTTGGATGCCGAGGTTCTTGATGATACGATCCGGTTGATTACTCAGACTCCAGCTAGATACTCCAGTGTGATTCTTGAGCCTTTCAGTTTTATTCCGCCGGACGCGCGTACTGTGGCACTTGCTGACGGTTCAATTGATAATTCATTTTTACTGTTATTCGGGCGTCCATCTCGTGACACCGGGTTGCCGAGTGAGCGGAGCAATGAAATTTCAATTAAGCAACGTCTTTTCCTGTACAATTCAGCAGATCTTTTTCGACGAGTGTCCAGAATTTCAGGACCAAAACGCAGGCCGCGGGAGAGTGTTGAGAATTATTACTGGCATTTTTATTCACGCCCGCCGACCGCGGAAGAATATAAGTTTCTCGTTGCGACGTTCAACAACCAAACAGAAAAGAAATGGTTGTTTTATGGGAATTTGCAGCAATTCCGAATGAACATG
>DLIO01000127.1:0-26376 GCA_002483765.1 Lentisphaeria bacterium UBA7640
GACATGTTATTATTGACAAAGAAAAGAGTTGTTATTTGCAGGGAATGAAAGGAGCATTTGATAAAACTGACAAACAGAGGTCAAGTTGCTTATTTTAATATACTGCGCCTAACTTTATTGAAATAAGAGATAAAATAAGAGCATTTATGCCAATATTGAGCAGTAATAATTTAATTTTAAAGTATTTTAAAGGGACAGACCCCGAAGAAACAAAAGTATTTTAAAGGGACAGACCCCGAAGAAACAGACCCCGAAGAAAAAGAAAACTGAATGATTAAATTTTATGTTATTTCGATTTACCATAGTCAATATATAATTTGTAATTTTTATTTCGGTCTTCCGTACAAAAAGGCAGGTTTCTATGAAGTTTCTTAGCATGATATCAATAAAATTAACGTTAACAGTTAGTTTACTTGGATTTTTATTTTTAAATTTTACTTTCGCTGGAAATGTTCCAGATGTGTCAACAACTGTTTCACGAGAAAATCCGTTGTACGACATTGAAGTTAAAGCGAAGACAAAAACACATAATTCAGATATAAAAAACTACCAAGTAAAGGAAAATAATTCATTAGAGGAAGTATTTGAAAAAATTATTATCTCTGAAAGGCTCATGATCAAAGAAACAAACGCTGATACATTGAGCTTTTATGTTAGTAACTGCCGTCTTGCTTCTAAATTATTCCCTGGTAACGCTGCATTGATAAGTTATTATGCGTATGCTATATATTACTATCAGGCCAATCCTGGAACAGCAGAGGCTATAACTTTATTGTGTCCTTATATTCAAGAATTGCAATCGACGCCCGGTATTAGTAGAAATATATGGGCTATATTGCGTCATTATTTATTAAATATTCATATAGTGGATACAGACCCTTTCATGTATAAAGCTCTTGATTCAAAAAATAAAAATGATTATGAAGAAAAGCTGACAATACTTTGTAATTATTGGGCATCAAAAATAGCTCCCCAATATTCCACTAGGTGGACAGATCAAGCTGTCAATACAGCAACCGAAAAAATGGCTAATGGTGGTAAAGAAAAAGCTTTGGCAATATGGCAGTCGTTTGTCAAGAAAATGTATGCTACGCAGGTAGAATATGACGCATACGATCAACGAATTATAAAAAATCAAATAGAAGCAAAAGCTTATAACGAGAGAAAAGAAGCTATGCTAAAAAAAGAAGATGAAAGATTCGAAAAAGTTTTGAAAACTTTTGATACTTTATTAATTCCACCAAACCCTCTTGAAAAAATCGAACTACTTCTTAGTCAAAACGCTATATTCCGTAAGAAATTCAAAAAATATGCCAATATACCAAACTATGGCCAACTTAAACTCAGATACAAAAATAGCAATGAGGCGGAAATACTCAATATTGCTTTTCAGTCTTATATATTAGAAGATTTCGAAAAATGTATAAAAGAAATCAATAAAATGAATAATAATAATTCAGATTTAAGACTTTTATCTGTAAAGGTATATTGTATGCAAAGATTGGGGTATTTTGGAACTGCATTAATCGTCGAACTTAATAAAATACTAAAAATAGACCCTGAAAATCGTCGTGTGTTTATGTTAAAGAAAATGTTAGAGGCTCAGAAAGAATACCAAAATATTATCATTAAGCCTTGAGTATAAATGATAAGACTCTTAGTAATATTAATACATTTTTGGGCTATGTGATTTTTGCACAGGAACTAGAGAGTGAAACGACAAGTCAGACTATGTTGTCAGTCTTGCCGTTTTTTAAAGCCTGATTTGAGATTTGAAATACTTCAAAAGTTCGGCTTAACAATTGAAGAAAAAAATAAAATAATAGGTATCAAAATTGTATAATGTAATCTTCAATAGCGGTTTTCTTGGGTTTTTGATATGGCTACTGCTTTTTGCTGTTAGTACGACGGCGTTGGCGATAAAGAATGGCTAAGTAGTATGGAGAACAAAATGCGTAACAACATTAGACAAGATGCGAAAAGTCAGCAGTTCTATCTCAAATAGATCAATTTCACAAAAAAGGCTTATAAAAAATGCGATTTTGTGGAGAAGAATTTTCAAGAAATATGCATAACTACTTGATATACAAAGAAAAAGAAACGGAGAAATATGTATGGCTCCGAACTATTGGAAGCGACTGGGGAAGTCCAGGAAAGAATCACAAAACAATAGACAAATGGAATGATTAAAAATGGAGGACATGAAAATGTTAAAACATAAAAATTATGTTATTCGAATTTTCTTATTATCGTCATGGATGTTCGTGACGGCTATTCAACATTCATCTGCAAGCGAAAAAATAGATGCGACAAATTTGTCTCGGGAAATATCTATTTCTACAGGCATGAATGAAAGGCGCAGGAATATAGCAGATTTGCAATTGTTATATGACAGCACAAAGCAAGTTTTATTAAAAAATCTATACGATGCAAAAAAAAACTTTATTCATGACAATACCTATTTTTCTCCACTGCACGTTGCTATTATTGCTGTAGGAATATGGCAAATTAGTAGCGCGAATGAAAGCATTATAAATATAGTTGACTACACTATTAATCCAACGACACTCCCTGTCGGTATTGACGTTGCTGGTGATTTTTTCTATCCTGTAATTCGTGTCCTTGTGAATTTACGAGTTGATAATGACATAGTAATTGAAGCTATTGCAAATGCAAAAAACAATAAACAAATCAGTCTTCTGACTTGGGTATTAAATGAATGCCAGGGGAATGATTCTCCAAAAACGATAGGATTACTTAAAAATGCCATAGAAAAATATAACGAACAAACAATAAAAAACAACTTGACGACAGCAATCAAACTATTACAAAAATCTAAATATTCGTCAGGTTTGATTCCGTCTCCATACAAAAACTTACAACTTATAAATGACTAATGTAATCTTCAATAGCGGTTTTCTTGGTTTTTTGATATGGCTGTTGCTTTTTGCTGTTAGTACGACGGCTTTGGCGATTGGAATTCGTTGCGCTTGGAATTTGCGCAAGGCTTTGTTTGGTTCCGATGCGGAGTTTCCTACTGCAATGCGATACGGAATCAAAACATTACATGCTGGGGAGCCTGCTTTCCGACTTTGCCCGGCATAAATTAAAAAACGTGAAGTTACTGAAATGAAAACAGTGTGTCTGACAATTCTTTTTTTGACTCTTTCGGTATTTGCCGGAAAATTTGAGGATGCTGAAAAACTGTTTCAACAGGGTAAGTTTGTCGAATGCAAGAAAAGCCTATCAAGAACTGCTTCTGACCAAGCTTAAGCGCCAAGAAAAACGAAAAATAGTTTTGGAGTTGACGCATTCTTGGGAACGCGATAACAACGCCCAAAAAGCGATTGCAACCGCGTGGACAGTCATTCCACCAGACGGCAAAAGCACAGATGCAAATGAAACACAAATCATCGTAAAGCTGCTGAATCTAGTGATCCGCAATGCAAAAAAGTTAAACAGCCAACCAGATATAGAAGACGCAACCGAAATCCTAAAAACATTATCATCAAACTAATAATGCAATGCAGAAACGCCATCCACAGGTCATAAATGCGCTCTTTAATTCACGCGCGCATTATGCGCGCGCGAATTTAACGACAGAAAAAAATCTCGTTAGCAGTTTAGATGCTGACCGCAGTCAACGGCTAGGATTTGGCCGGTGATCGAGGAATTTGATAGTAAGAAAATAAGGGCGGCGGTTAAGTCACACATCGCGACTGGACGACCGAGTGGAACGTCACGCAAAGCTTTTATCATCCCTTGACCTTCAAAGCCGACTGGCGGCAGTACGGGGCCCGGAGCGATGGCATTTACGCGGAGGTTTTCATTCGCATATTGGCGCGCAGAGGCCAAAGTGGCATCACGCAAACTTTTTTTTGCCAAACTGTAACCGCCCTGGCTGTCGGCAGCGCGAAAAACTTCTTGGTCAACGATGTTGACGATGGAACCAGGTTCACCGTTAAGTTGTTGCCGAAATAGTTTCATCATCTCTAATGGTGCGATCAGATTGGCTTCTAGTTGACATCTCATAATATTTTCTGGTTCGTCCAACAACGGATTAACGACGTACGTTGACGCGCTATTAATCAAAGCATTGAACTTGCCAACCTCTTTAAAGATACGTTCTCGATCCGCAGCCAAAGTTAGGTCGCCTTGCACGGTTACGGCGTTTAATTCTGCAGCTAATTCACGCGCATCATTTTCAGAAGAACGATAATGAATCACGACTTCAGCGCCCACAGCTTTCAATGCGCGACAAAATTCTCGTCCGACACGTACCGCGCCGCCGGTAACCAATGCGCGAGTTCCAGACAAAACACGGCTTTGAAAAATCGAGTCAAGCGGCCGATTTTCCTTGCTGTTCAAACTTCTATCAATTTTCATCTAGCACCTCAGTAATTGGAGTTAATGTGGCATTAGGAACATCATTATTGACTGAAACCGGAGCTGGAGCTGGAGCTGGAGCTGGAGCTGGAGCTGGAGCTGGAGCTGGAATTGGAATGGCTTTGACTACTGCCTCCGCCGCGATTTTGGCAGCAGTTTGGGCGGCTGACTCAATGTCTTCTTTAATCTTTAGATCATTACGTTTGGAATATTCTTCTATCTTCTTCAAAACATCCAACTGTTTTTGAGCAAACTCATTGCGCATTTTATCCATTGAAAGATTTTGTTCGCCTGAGCTCTTTTTTGATTCACGTTTAAGGCTTTCTTCAAATTTTTGTGCCATTGTGGCTAATTCACGCTCTAACAATGCAATATTCTGTTGATAATCCTTGCTATTTTTATCCAACGTAACCGACATATCCTGCAATACTTTTTCCTGTTTAACAATCTGAATTTCGCGTTTTTTCAATTCCAAAGTCAGTTCTTCAGTATTACCACGAAGAGTATCGAGGTGAACGTTGTTATTGTTCAACTGTTGCTGTTGAGCATAGATTCGTCCAGCGATTTGAACCGCGAATAGCAAAAATATGGCGCCGAGCAAAACAACCAAAACAATTAAAATAATTTGCCAGCGAAATGAGCGATTAGCAGTGCGCCGCGCATCGTGTAAATTTTGTTGCAGTGAACTCGCCAGTGCCCCTACTTCATCATTAATTTGCAACGCCAGTTCATCACGAAGTTGCCGTGGAACCATCATCAGCGCATTGATATTTTTCTCCGGTTTTGCTGAAGCCTTCTGTTCAGTATCAGCCTGAACTTCAGCTTGAAATGGATGTTTGAGTGCCAATTCTTGTTCAATTTCGACAGCAGAACGTCCATAATCGCGCAGTGCGGCGATTTCGCGCAGGGTCTCAACTGCTTTTTCAGTATATACTTTGCGTTTACCGCGAGTCCTCGATTCGATAAATTGGGGATAACGATTTAACCATTCATTAAGCGTGGTGCGCGGAATTTCAATTTTCTTGGCAATATCCGCCACGCTAAAAACTTTTTCACTTTTCATATTAATTTCCTGATTTGCGCAACATCTTTAGCAATCTGCGCTTTTAGCTCTTGCGAACCAGCAAATGTACGCTCTTCCCGCAGATATTGCAAGAATTCTAGTTCAATCTGCCGTCCATAAAGATTGCCAGTGAAGTCCAAAACATGGATTTCAATGCGAACCGCAGAGCCAGCGCGATTATAGGTCGGACAAAGTCCGATATTAACAGCTGCCGGATAACGCGTACCGTCAAAAATCGCCATAGCAGCGTAAACGCCATTCGGAGGTAACACGCCATACCGAATTTCAAGATTGGCGGTAGGGTGATTCAATTCCTGTGAAGCAACGCGAAAACCATGTGTCACCGTGCCAAATAACGAATAATTACGCCCAAGCATCGCGGCCGCATCAGCAAGATTCCCTCCTGCAATAGCGCGGCGAATCATCGTGCTACTCACTGTTCTTCCGTTTATATCAAGTTCACCGACCGCTTCAATACGCCAATTCTTGGCCATGCCAATTTGGCGCAACGTCTCTAAATTTCCAGTTCCACCGCGTCCGAAACGCCATTGAGTACCAACCGCAATTCCAGCAATTTCAACACTGGATGAAGATAAGCATTTTCCAATAAACTCTTCAGGTTCTAAGTTGGCAAAGTCACGAGTAAAAGGGATCGTGACGACCGCCTTCATGCCAGCTTGCCAAAGCAACTGTTTTTTTTGTTCCGGTGCCAATAACAGCGGTGGCGCATTGCCGGGATTCAAAATTTCACGTGGATGGGGAAAAAATGTTAACGCGCAAGGTTCCGCGTCCAATTCCGCGCTCATGGCCAAAAGCCTTTGAAGTAAAAGTTGATGCCCAAGATGAACGCCGTCAAAAACTCCGGCGGCTAAACAAACTCGTTTTATACCAAATCCAGCAAGTGAGCTTACTGCGATAACTTCAATGTTATTGGTCATATCCATTTAATTTTCCATAGATTAGTTGAAACATACGAAATGAAAATTATATTTGATAACTGAATTTGCAACCTTAAAACTACATTATTATTCATTCAACACACAAAATTACCGGAGAACGCCCAATGAGAAGTGTATTATATCCGGGGAGCTTCGACCCACCAACTAACGGACATCTCGATTTAATCTGCCGTGCTTCGCGACTCTTTGACCGCGTCATTGTAGCTATTGGCACCAATATTGAAAAAAACCCGATGTTTTCATCGGAAGAACGCAAAACACTAATGCAGAAATGCTGCAAAGATATCGACAAAGTTGAAGTTGTTTCATTCGATGGTTTAACTGTTAATGCTTTAGAAATACATCACGGAACCGCCATTTTGCGCGGTTTACGCGCGTTTTCAGATTTCGAATATGAGCTGCAGATGGCTTTAATGAATCGCAGCCTTAAAGAGGATTGCGAAACAATTTTCATGATGCCGACCGCAAACAACTCTTTCGTCAGTTCAAGCATGGTAAAAGTCGCTGCTTACCACGGTGGAGATTTCTCGCAACATGTTCCACCAGTAGTGGCGGCGGCAATGAAACAAAAAATCATGGAGACAAAAAATGAACAAAGTTTTTAGAATTTCGCCATCGCAAGTTGAGCGCGAACGTAAAATACAATTAACTGGCGAATTGCCAGTAGAATTCCTCGGCGAGCCCGATACAGAGATGGTTAAATTCAGCCACCCGGTGAAATATAGCCTCGAGCTATCCGCCACGCTCGGTGGCATAGTGCTTAATGGTCAAATATCCACCCAAACAGAGTGTGTTTGTGGACGTTGCCTAAACAAATTTGATAGCGAGCTAAGCGCTAAAATATGTCACTTCTACGAGAAAGATGATTCTTCTGAGTTGGATATCGCGGAAGATGTTCGTGAGGATCTGTTACTGGAAATTCCGATGAATCCAAATTGTAGCAAAAACTGCAAAGGGCTATGCCTTAAATGCGGACAGGATTTAAACAAAAAGACCTGTAAATGCGATGACACCCCAGCCGGCCATCCAGTTTGGGATGACTTAAAGCCGGTTAAAAAATAAATCTCGATTATACAAAAAGAGCGCGGACAAGATCTCCGCGCTCCACGATTCAAATATGAATTCTCCATTCACTGCTATTAGATTTTAGATTCTAGCTCCAATGCCTGCGGAAACAACATATAATTTTCCTTGGCAATATGAAGATGCAGATCATGCTCAAACTCCTGCAATTCCTGATACAACAAACGATAGGTATTGCAACCATCATCCGGAACTCGGAAATCGTTCGCAGTAGTGCGAATGCTTTCAAGAAGCTGTCCAGCAGATACATGCTCTTCTTCCATCATCGCAATCGGGTCAGCGACATCGCCAAAACAGGAATCAGGACGTGCTCCTTTTTTCCTCGATGCGACTGCCAATGCTTCGATATAAGGAAACAGAACCTCTTCTTCTTTCAACAGATGCTGATCCAATTCATCGCGCAAAGCACTGAAATCTTTCTGAATTTTCTTCAATTCAGGATGATTGGCTCCGTGCGCATTGATGACAGTTACGATACGCTTGGTAATCGTTGGAAGCGCAGTTTTAACGTAGGTATGATGGACGGATATAATGTGCCGCGCCAGATCATCGGTGGTTAGTGCACTGAGATCAATATGTTGATCTTCAGCTTTACTGCCTACTGCCGCTAATTCTTTCTCCAGTTGTTCAACCGTAACATCCGCATTTTTACACGCTTCTTCAACGGTCTGTTGTCCGTGGCAACAAAAATCCATGCCGTGCGCTTCAAAAACCTTAGCAGTCGCCAAGTTTTCTGTAACAATTAGGCCGATTGGCTTATTTCTGATCTTACTCATGGTTAGATCCTCCTTGTTTGGGGTTTATACCTCTAGTCTCGGGCAAGTTTATATCATAACATTAAGCTCAAGCTTTATGTTAATTGATTACTTCTCAGTCTCCTCTACAGTCAATTTTGCTGCATCTGCGGCGATTAGGTCGGCTTTTTCACGCGCGCCTTCAGGCATGGTGTTTTCACCAATGGTAACGCCATTGTAAACAATATTCGCGGTTTTCCTCATCTCTGGCACGGCGACGGGGGTTTCAGCAACGGCGTCGGTTGGTTCTTTCGCCATTTCTTCCGTTTTGCGACAACCTGCTAATACTCCAACCAATGCTACTATTGCAACCAATTTTAATAAACTCTTCATAAAATCCTCTCGTATTTTTAAGTTTTAAGTTTAACCTGCGCCCAGCAACGGATTTACAATTTTCCGTAATGGTGACCGATTCTGAATATAATAGTCCTATAATATTTTTCAAGAATTTGAAAAGACGATTTGTTGAAGATTTAAGTAACTAAGAACGCAACAAAAATAGAGAAATATTTATGTTTAAAATTAGCGCGCGCATTATGCGCGCGCTAATTTTATATTAACACGTGAGACGATTTTATTCGTTATTTTTGGTTTGAAAGACTAGGTATTGAGATTACATTAAAAGATTATATGCTTTACAATCTAAGGAGAAAAAATGGCTAAGATATTACCTTTTAACGGACTTCTCGCACCTGCTCAAAAAATACCCCAAGTTGCGGCAGTTCCATACGACGTCGTCAACAGTGAAGAAGCGGCAGCATTAGCCTCTGGCAATCCACTGAGTTTTCTGCGCGTTTCACGTCCAGAGATCGAAATGGAGGCGGGCATTGATCTGCATTGCGATGCAGTTTATGAAAAAGCCGCCGCCAACTTTAAGCGTCTTTGTGCCGAAGCTCCGCTCAAGATTGACCCAGAAAAACATCTTTACCTTTATCGTCTGCAAATGGGCGATCACATTCAAACTGGCGTTGTTGGTGCAGTTTCTGCTGCTGAATACAATGCAGGAACCATCAAAAAACACGAAAAAACTCGGCAGGATAAAGAAGATGATCGAACTCGCCACGTTATGACTTTACGTTCGCACACCGGCCCTGCTTTTCTCACTTACCGCGATTCCACGGCGGTGAACTCAATGATTGAACAACTGACTGCTGAAAAACCATTATGTTCCTTCACCTCTCCAGACGGCATCATCCATACGCTGTGGCGGGTCACACCCGATGACAGCACTAAGTTAAGTAAATTATTTGCTGATGTGCCATGTTTGTATATCGCCGACGGTCACCATCGTAGCGCCGCAGCTGCACGGACCGCTGCCGAATGCGCGCCAAAAAACCCAAATCATTCCGGCAATGAAGATTACAACTATTTCCTCGCTGTGACCTTCCCACAATCTCAATTACGTATTTTGTCCTACAACCGTGTGGTTAAAAGTCTAAAAGGACTCAGCAAAGAACAATTATTAACGAAGATTGGTGAAAAATTTGACGTCGCCAAAACCTCAAATCCTGAACCCCAAAAGAGTGGCGAATTTTGTATTTATCTTGATCAACAATGGTATCTAGCTCGCCCCAAATTTGACGCATCCACTCGTGGTGTCATTGGTTGCCTCGATGTCAGTGTGCTGCAAGACGATATTCTCGCGCCATTGTTGGGCATTGATGATCCGCGAACCAGCCACGAAGTCGATTTTATCGGCGGCATTCGGGGAACTGCAGAATTGACAAAGTTGGTCGATAGTGGAAAGTTCGCTGTAGCTTTTTCGATGTACCCAACTACGTTAAACCAGCTAATGGACATTGCAGACGCTGGCGAAGTAATGCCTCCAAAATCAACTTGGTTTGAGCCAAAATTACGTGACGGCGTAGTCTGTCACAATTTCTAAGGAAGGTGTTATGACTTCGGATTTTGTTCACCTTCATCTGCACACTCATTATAGTTTGCTTGATGGAGCTTGTACCGCTGACGGACTCGTTGAAATGGCCAAAGAATATCACATGCCAGCCGTCGCGATTACCGATCACGGTTTTATGGGCGGTGCTCTTGATGTTTATAAAAAATTCAAAGCAGCAAACCTAAACCCAATTATTGGATGCGAGACTTATGTTGCTCCAGGTAACCGCCAGGATAAGAATCCGGCAGTGCCCCATATTCGCGGACATCACTTAGTTTTATTGGCTAAAGATATCACTGGTTATCAAAGTTTATGTAAAATTACTGAAGAGGCTTATCGCACTGGAATGTACTATAAGCCGCGCATTGACAAAGAGTTACTCGCGCAATATCACGAGGGTTTAATTGTGATGTCAGCTTGTATTGGCGGCGAAATTCCCGGTGCGATTATTGATGGCGACATGGCGAAAGCTGAACGCGTTATCGGCGAATATTGTGACATCGTTGGTAAAGAAAACTTTTATCTTGAGATCATGGATCACGGCATGCCTGAGGAAAAAAAAGCCAATCGTGGTTTGGTCGAGCTGTCAAAAAAGCTCAACATCCCCTTAATTGCCTCGAACGACGTTCATTACTTGCGCAAAGAACACGCCCGCGCCCATGAAATTATGCTCTGTATTCAAACCCAATCTCGACTCGACGATCCTAATCGCTTCAGGTTTGTAAATGATGAATTTTATTTCAAAAGCCCCGAGGAGATGAAAGAAATTTTCAAAGAAATTCCTGAGGCGGTAACCAACACGAGGGAAGTTGCGGAACGCTGCGATATCTTATTTACATTCGCTCCAGAGGTTAATCATTATCCAACCTTTGAAGTTAAAAATTTCGATGGTTCCAACAAAGATTATCTGCGTAAAATGTGCATGGACAACATGGAAAAACTTTATGTCACCGACCTGCCCAAACCACGCGAAGAGATAATTGAACGCCTCGACTATGAACTCGGAGTAATTGAGAACACTGGCTTCCTTGATTATTTTCTCGTCGTCTCTGACTTCATTAATTATGCGCGCGAACAGCGTATACCAGTCGGCCCCGGACGTGGTAGCGGCGCTGGTAGTCTAGTTGCTTATCTATCCCGCATCACTGATGTTGAGCCTCTAAAATATAATTTGCTCTTTGAACGTTTCCTCAATCCTGAGCGTGTCAGTCCCCCGGACTTTGATATCGATTTTTGTGAAAAACGCCGTCCAGAAGTTATTGAGTATGTTCGTCAAAAATATGGCTCTGATAGCGTTTGCCAAATCGGCACCTACGGCACTTTAAAAGCCAAAGCGGTAATCAAAGACGTGGCGCGGGTTCTCGGATTTCCTTATAACGTCGGCGACCGCATCACCAAACTGATTCCAAGCAGCGCCGGCACTTTGGCGGAAGCGCGCAAGGAATCTCGCGAATTGGAGGAGTTGATCCAAACGGACAGCGATGTCCAAGAGATTTTTTCCCATGCTGAGGTCTTGGAGGGTTTGAACCGGCAAATGGGGATTCACGCTGCTGGGGTAATTATTGGCGAACAACCCTTGGACTCGCTAGTGCCGCTAAGCCGCGGTTCTGATGGAGAAATTATTACCCAATTCCCCGCATCACCTTGTGAAAGCCTCGGCTTACTAAAAATGGACTTTCTAGGCTTACGCACGCTGACCATCATTCAAAAAGCTTGTGATTTGATCAAACAATCACAAGGGATTGATATTGACATTGATAAAATCGATCTAACTGATAAAAAAACCTATGATCTGTTGAACCGCGGTGATACCATTTCGGTATTCCAGCTGGAATCCAGCGGAATGCAGAATCTTTGCCGTCAATTCGGGGTGGAAAGTATTGAACACGTTATCGCTTTAATCGCAATTTATCGTCCAGGACCAATGGAGTTTATTCCAGACTTTGTAAAGCGCAAACGTGGCACTCAGCCAGTTGAATACGAACACCCCAAAATGGAAAAGATTCTCAACGAAACCTATGGAATCATGCTTTATCAAGAACAGATTATGCAGGTGGTTCAGGAGTTGGCAGGATTTTCTCTTGGTGGCGCCGATATTCTTCGCCGCGCTATTGGGAAAAAGGATGTTGAGGTGCTCGAGGGGGAACGCGTTAGATTTATTGAAGGGTGCGCCAAGCACAATCAAATTCCAGAAAACACAGCAGTGGCAATTTGGGAAAAAATCGCCAAATTTGCTGGTTATGGTTTCAATAAATCACACAGTGCGGCTTATGCGTTTGTGGCCTACGAAACTGCATGGTTAAAAGCTAATTATCCAGTCGAATTCATGTCGGCAGTACTGACCAGCGAGTTGGCTGACGCCGATAAAATCGCTTTTATCATCAGTGAATGTCGCGAAATGGGTATCGAAGTGCTACCGCCGGACGTCAGCGCTAGTGATATTGATTTTTCAGTGGATAATGGCGCAATCCGTTTCGGGCTCGGCGCAATCAAAGGTGTCGGCAGTGCCGCCGCCGGGAAGATTGTCGACGCACTCCACACAGAGGGTAAATTCAAGAATTTCACCGATTTCTGTGAACGCTGTGGTCATGCCGTTAATTCACGGATGCTAGAGCAGCTCGCCAGAGCCGGGGCTTTTGACAGCTTTGGCCTGCGTCGTTCACAAATTCTCGCTATCGGCGACGATACAATACGTTTCGCTCAATCTAGAATCGAGGATAAATTAAATGGGCAAGGATCGCTATTCGATTTCCTTGACGAGTCGGAGCAAGCAGAGGTCTTCTCAATTGCAGTGCCAGACATTCCTGAATTTTCAGCTGCTGAAATGTTGCGTAGTGAAAAAGAGTTGCTCGGTTTTTATATTAGCGGTCACCCGATGACCGAACATAATGAATTAGCACGAACATTCTCCACCGTCAAAATTAGGCAATTAAGTGAAATGGAAGATAATTGCGGAGTACGTCTGGCCGCCTTTATCAAATCGTGCCTTTTCAAGGTCAGCAAAAAGAACAACAATCCTTACGCGATTCTGGAACTGGAAGATGTCACTGGTAGCAGCATTGAATGTATGATCTACACCAAAGCTTTAGACGAACTCAAAGTCCAAGGTATCAATTTAACCGCTGAAATGCCGATTTTCATTGAGGCTTTGACTAGTAAACGTTCCGAAGAGGAGCGCATGAAATTGTCCGCCGAAAAGATAGTTTTAATAGAAAACGTTCATAACCAATACGCTGAAGAGATTTTCTTCTATATTGATGAGAATAAACAAGCTCCCGAAAAGTTGCGCGCTTTACAGAAGATCTGTGAAAACTCACCGGGAAATATTCGGGTGGTCTTCGGCATCAAAGCACAAAGTGGCGAGTCGATTTTCATTGAAACTCAAGTTAGGATGGGTTTGAATGAAAAAATCCTGCAATCTATAAGAAAGCAGCTCGGGGAGAATAGTTATCGCATTCGCGCTTCCGACCGCGTTCCAGAACCACGAAAAAGATATTACGGTAATAAAGAGCAAGCTGCGGTAAAGTCGTGATCGTCAAATCATTCGCGCCAGTACTTACTCCGGAATGTCACACCCTGATCCTTGGCACGGTTCCTGGCAGGGAATCATTGCGCAAACAACAATACTATGGTTATGCCCACAATCCATTTTGGCGCCTCGTGGGAGAGATTTGCGGCTTTGACCATGCCCTGCCCTACCCTGAGCGATTAGCGGCGTTAAACCGCCACGGTATCGGCTTATGGAGCTTAATAAAACAGTGTGAACGACCCGGCAGTCTTGATTCAAACATCAAAAACCCAGAATTCAATGATCTCGCTGGTTTATTTGTGGCATATCCGAATCTGAAAAAAATCTGTTTAGATGGCAAGAGCACGGAGAAGTTCCTTCGCCGTTACCAAGCCAAAAACCCGCTACCAGAATTCACATTATTAGTTCTACCCTCCAGTAGTCCAGCGCACGCCGCGCTGCGCTACGAGGAGAAGCTAATCAAATGGCGTAAATGCCTAACTTAACTTCGCGCGCGCATTATGCGCGCTCAAAGTTAAAGCAACAGTTACATATTATGTTGTGCCATAAAATACTTTGTGAAGCGTCTCTTCACAGTGATTGATAAGTAAAGTAAAAAAACAGAAAAGGGAAAGCATGAAAAAGATCATTTCACTTGTTACTGCATTTTTCGCCCTCATATCAATTTTGACCGGTTGTATGGGAACTTTTAAATACAACGTATCGCCAGATGCGCCGATGGCTAAACAACAATACAATTCTATCCTAGCCATTGAAAGCTTTAAAGACGAAAGGCCAACAATTGGCGGAAGTGGAAAAATGTGGCTTTCTCTCGTGCCATTAATGCCATTTGGATGGGGATTTTATAACAGACCGGAGAATGGGAAATTTTTTGTGTCAATACAAGCTTTCAAATTTGATCCTGCTAATCAACTTGCACAAGCAGCCGAAATGAGTTTAAAACATTCTGGATTATTTAAAGATATTTATTTCATACAAAATTATACTGAAGCAAAACCCGATTATATTTTTACAGGTGTCATAAAGTCCACTTTGTATAGACAGAAAATGTTTACATATTGTATCTCTTGGTTTGGCTCTCTTCTCTGGTTTGTGGGTGCTCCTGCAGGCTGGAATGAAAATCAACTCGAAATAGATTTCTCCTTAAAGTCCGTAAAAGATGATAGCATTATTTGGACATACACGGCAAAAAATTCAGACACCAGAGTAGGATGGTTTTACTATCAAGGTCAAGATGTAAAAGATTATGTTCCTGTGATGCAAAGATGTATGAATGAAGCAATCCTTGATATGAATAAAAATCTGAAAATCAAGTGATTTTCAGGACGTACTCGTCATCGGTCCGGCGGTCAGAACAGCTCTTGCTGGGAATCGTTGGAACTCTCAACAAATCCTGAATCAGTGCTGAGGTTTCCTCCATCAGCAATAGCCGTCGCTAATTCGTCACAACGATTATTGTTTACATTGGAAGCGTGTCCCTTGACCCAGGTGAACTTACAACTGTGTTTTTTTAACATCTCATCCAGCAATTTCCAGAGATCGACGTTTAGAACGGGTTTTTTGTCGGCTTTGCGCCAGAAGTTACGGCTCCATGAGCTGAGCCAATGTTTATTCACCGCATTCACCACGTATTTAGAATCGGAATAGATGGAGACGCGGCACGGTTCTTTCAGCGCTTCAAGCGCCATGATCACTGCACGCAACTCCATCCGATTATTAGTGGTTTTCTGGAAACCAACTGAAAGTTCTTTGCGCTGGTCGCGATATAGCAAAACACAAGCACAACCACCACGACCGGGATTGCCACGACATGCGCCATCGGTAAAGACTTCAACCTCTTTCATTCCTAACAACTATTTCTGCGACTTTTTAATCTCAATATAGTCATTAAGCACAAACACCGCTTCTTTGATGACTGGATCAGTAGCATTGATGTCCTTTTTGTCCTCTTCAGAATTAGTTTCGCTCATTTCTCCGTAAACTTTTTCCTGGGCATCGGCAGCTTTCTTTTCCTGCTTATATTCTGCCCAACGGACTTTTTCGTTCAGTGAAACCGATTTTCGATCTTTATATTTTTGGTAAAGTTCAATATTCTCTTGGATCCGTCTAAAATCTGTAGATTCGCCGATACGGGACGACGATGTTTTTTTCAGGTCTTCGATATATTTATCTAGATTTTCATCATAAATATCGTGATTGACATTATTGATGGAATCCCACGGCAAATGGTTATCACTATACATTTCGCCGATCTCCATGTGTTCGGTCATCGATGGCAATACCAGATCAGGAGTAATGCCCAACTCCTGAGTAGAAGAACCATTTATGCGATAAAACACCGCGCTTTCAAACTTTAATGAACCCGCTGGGAACTCCTGGTTCACATAGCGCAACAAATTACTTAATTCCACGACCTCGAGCACAGTGCCTTTGCCATAAGTTCTAGTATCTCCGACCAAAATGCCACGTTTATAGTCTTTAATAGCTCCAGCAAAAATTTCAGCGGCAGATGAGGTCATTTTATTGGTTAAAACTACCAGCGGGCCAGCGTAATCAATTGCACTATCTGGGTCATTTTTAACAACAACATTGCGATTATAAGCGCGAACCTGGACTATCGGGCCGTCCTTGATAAACAATCCAGTCAAAGTTATCGCTTCGGCAAGGCTACCACCGCCATTAAAACGTAAATCCATAATCACGCCGTCAACTTTGGCTATCGCAAACTTTTCCAAAATCTTTTTAATATCGCGTGTTGAACTTTTATAATTCGGATCACCTTGTGCCGCCGCTTTGAAGTCGATATAAAAACGCGGTAAAGTGATGATTCCCGCTTTAAATTCTTTGCCATCCGGAGTCTTAATCATTTTGACAACACCGGCAGCTTCGCTCTCTTTCAATTCAACTTTAGCACGGGTAATTTCAATACTTTCCGGAACACCAGCACCTTTTTTAGTCAAAACGCTAAGAACTACCTTAGTGCCTTCCTTTCCACGAATCAGTTTGACTACATTACTGACCGACATATCAATAATGTCAACCGGTGCTTCACCTTCTTGCGCGACTGCAATAATTTTATCGCCAGCCTGAAGCCGTCCATCTTTGGCTGCCGGACCACCCGGAACCAGTTGAACTACTTTAGTGTAGCCATCTTCACTGGAAAGCGTGGCGCCAATCCCCTCAAGCGACAGACTCATATTGATGTTAAAATCTTCTTCCTCACGCGGCGAAAAATAACTAGAGTGTGGTCCATAAGTCTGACTAACGCAGGATAGAAATTCCGCAAGAATATCAAAACGATTGCGCTGACTCAAAACATTATAAATATCCCGAAGACGGCGTTTAATTTTGTCTTCCGGTGACTTCACCGGTAGCGCGATTGCATTTTCATCTTTCTTTAGATTTTCAGCATGAACCTCTTGCTGCGCGCGTTCCATCAAACGAAAGGTTAAAACCTCATTCTTTAATTTCTTACGCCATTCTTCGCGAAGTTCGGCCATATCTTTTGCGCGCGGCATTTTCCGGCGATCGATAATAAATTCTTCATCTTTACTAAAATCAAAATCTTCGCCAAGCATTTTTTCGGAATAGTCACGGTATTCGCGGAAACGACCAAGGAATAACTCATAAACTTTGAGAGGGAATTCAAAATTGCCCTGCTCAATCATATCAGCTAAAAGCAAGCGATAAGGTTCAAAGCTCTCGATATCTTCAGAAGTGAAAAATGTTTTATTCTCATCAAGACGTTTAAAAAAATCATCAAAAATTTGCGATGAAATCTTTTTATCCAGAGGATGTTGACGATAATGATTTTTAGCAATAATTCTAGATACTAAACGAGTAACCAATGACAATTTATCATTATCGCTTAATCCTGGATTTAAATTTTGCCCAAACAGTGGCAAACAAAATAATATTGCCGAAAACCAAAGAAAACACATTGCTGCGTTATGTTTAAATTTATTGATCATATGGATTGTTCCTTAATTTATATTTTTAAAAGCTACTAACATCAATTAATGAAAATTTAATATGCCACGAAAGTAGTCATTATTCAACTTTAAAGCCGACAGATGATAGTCCCTTGGTCAACTTTAATTAATTTTTTGTAGTCGCATGAATTAAACGTCCAATAATGGCTGGAACCGCAACCTCCGTGCGCAGAATCCTTTCGCCAAGTCCAACCGCCTGAAAACCTTGGCGCAATAAGATTTCCAGTTCAAAATCGGTCAAGCCGCCCTCTGGCCCAATACAGATAGCTGAAGGTTCGGCTAGTCCAGCTGGACAGGTTAAACCTGAACCCGGATGCGCCACCAGGGCAACTTTCCCAGCGAGAATAGTCGGAACTTCGTCTTCGACAAATGGCCGGAAACGTTTATGAAGCGTAATATTCGGCCAAATTGTGTCACGAGCTTGTTCCAAACCAAGCCCGACTAATTCATCAAGTTCATCAAACACCGAACTTGACCAGTAACTTTTCTCCACTTTCCGAGCGCTAAACAAATGCAACTCTTTGATCCCAAAGCTGACGATTGCAGGCAACATGCGTTTAAATGCGATAGGACGTGGCATCGCTAAAATCAAAGTTATCGGTAACGGAATTGGTGGATCAGAATGGAGATTTACCGTTAATTCAATCTGATTATTGTCGTCGGACTCGATAACTGCTTCGCCAATCAAACCGTTAATTTTGCCAACTTTGACCGAACATCCAGTCTCTGTCTTTAAAATTTCGCGAATATGTTTGGTGCGCCGCCCACTGATACGGATCCTTTCCGGCGCGATGAAATCGCTTTCCCGCAACAGCATCATATTCATGTCAAGCGTCGTAACGTTTGATAATTAATACTGAGTTATTGCCGAGCATGCCGAATGAATTGTTAGCGATATAATCGACATTTGGGGCTTTGACTGGTTCGCGGTAAACCAAATTTGGTATTGCACATTCAGGATCAAGATCATCAACATTCAAGCACGGATGGATCGTTAAATCGCCAAACGCTGGTAAGTTTCCTGCTAGTTCAAGTGCACCCGCCGCTCCCATGGCATGCCCAATGTAACCTTTGGTATTATTGACGAAAGGGATTTTGCCGCCCTCGCTGTAGACCGAACGCATTGCAATTGCCTCCTGAATGTCGCCAACAGAAGTTCCGGTGGCATGACTGTTAACCAAATCGATCTCATCAGGATTAATCCCCGCACGCTCAATTCCAATACGAAAACATTCCGCTTGACGCTCCGCCAACGGTAATACTGTATCCCGCGCGTCAGAATTCATGCAGTAGCCCGCAATTTCACCATATATTTTGGCGCCACGTCGTTTAGCATCTTCAAGTCGTTCCAGTACATATAAACAACCGCCCTCTGAGATAACGATACCATTGCGCTTGCGATCGTATGGACGACTTGCTTTGGTCGGGTCATCATGATGCGCGAGTGCGCCCTGACTACGAAAACTGGCAAAAATCCCAAAAGTGCGGGGGCTTTCGGAGATGCCGCCAGCGATGGCGATATCAACTTCGCCCAACATAAGTTGTTGCGCGCCATAAATAACACCACAATTTCCAGCAGCACAAGCAGCGCCCACGCAGAGATGCGGCCCAGTAATATTCATGTTCAAAGTCACTTCACCCGCAGGATTATTGGCGACTGAACGCGGGTTATGATGATGACTCCAGTAATCAACATTATAATCAAACTGGCTGATATTAAAAACTTCGTTTTCAGTTTCGACGTTGCCATGCTCGGTAGTACCAGCAAAGACGCCAATGCGCGAACGATTTGAGTCATTAATCTCGATTCCGGCGTCACGGATCGCTTCATTAGCACAATAAACCGAAATAGAGCCCGCTCGAGTACCATTGCGAATATCACGCTTATTTTGATAGATCTTGGGATCAAAATCACATAATCCGGCAATCACCCGACCGATATAACGGTGTTCCATGTTCGTGATTCCCGAAACACCATTCAAAAGATTATGGCGAAATTCAGCCAGATTATTGCCGTTTGGCGCGGTCAATCCGATTCCAGTGATAACAATTCGCTCTCTTAACTTTGACATTTTTAATTCCTGCAATATTTTTATAAGCTAGAACTATAACGACATTAGGCAACAAAATCAAACAGGATAAGCCATGATTTTCGGGCTCGGAACTGACATTACATCGATCGAACGACTTCGTAAAGTGTTGAAAAAGCATGGCGAAGTCTTCGTTAAGCGCGTATTTACGGACGCAGAACAGCAAGAAGCCGCACAACGGCGCGACACAACAGAATATTATGCCGGGCGTTGGTGCGCCAAGGAAGCACTAGCTAAGGCACTGGGTTGCGGAATCGGCGAAAAATGCGCTTTACAGGATATCTGTATTCTAAATACACCAAATGGAGCCCCAAAGTTAACCTTATCAGGAACAGCTTTGAAAACAGCGCAACAACGCAACGCTGGCCGCATTCATGTTTCAATATCTCATGAACGCCATTATGCAATGGCAACAGTAATCATCGAAAACGTCAATAAATAAGGATCGAATAATTATGACTAAAACCAAAGATCAATCAACAAAAGCAATAAAAATATTTAAAAAGAGCAATAAAATGAAAACAATAATTCTTCTGTTTACAATCATGTTTACCTCAGCACTAACGGCAGAAACTAAAATAAAAGTTGCACTGGCCGGAAGCTCAGCTTGCCAAAGCTATGGCAGTACTGATCCAAAATTAATTTATGGCTGGGGCGAGGTCTTAAACAAATATTTTAAGCCAGAGGTAGCAATCTTAAACTTCGGGAAAAGCGGTTACGGCACTAAATGGTTTATCGATCGTGGAAATTGGGATAAACTGCTCGAATCAAAACCTGATTATATTTTGATGAGTCTTGGGGCAAATGACTCCAAAAAAAGTAGATTCACCGATCCTAAAACTGAATTTCGTGACAATCTTCGCCGTTTTGCTGCCGATGCTAATAAAATTAATGCCAAAATAATTTTCGTAACCTTAAACCAATCAATGCGCTACGATAAGGCAAACAATAAAGCCATTTTCAATAAAAACGGCGAAGCTCTTAGAAGTGAACGAATTCCCTACAGTCAAGCTATCCGTGAAGTCGCAAAGGAACTGAACCAGCCATGCCTAGAACTTTTTAATGAACAAAGAAGAGTTATGGAAGCCATGGGTGAGAACAAAGCTGGAACACTTTACCGATATTACCTTGAGGACGGCAAACCAGGTCACTATGGCAAACTTGACCCATCACACACCAACCTAGCAGGTGCTGAACTCATTGCGCAGATAATTATTCGGGAATTATTAAAAAGCGATTCTCCATTACGTGATTATGTTGACAAGTCAAAACTTCCCGATAATGATTTATTCCAGAAATGACCACGTTTAGCAGAAGCTATTGCAACTTTACGCTCTCAATATCCCAAAACGTAGAGCAATGGTATCGCTCAGTAAATGATTGATGTTGGATAATGTTATAAACTCCAAATGGCTACCACTAAATAGCCGTTAAATTTTCCACAAAGATCTTATCATTGAATAATAAGGGCAATTCTAAGCTATCAAGTAATCGACACAATGATTATGATTCTTTCATCTTAGGAATGATTTCAACAACTGGGCCTTGCCGGTGAGGTGGCAACGGTATTTTCGGTTCATTAGGAGTTGCGGCTTTGGGTTCAGTTTTGATTTTAGATATTGGCTTAGTTTCCGTTTTTACTTCTATTTGCGTTCCATTTTCTGATTTAGGTTTAGATTCAATTTTAATCTTAGGTATGGGTCTAGTTTTTGTGTGGCTCCCAGTGTCTGCTTTGACTTCGGGTTCATTTTTGGCCCCTATTTGTACCCCTAGGCCTGCTTTTGCTCTGGCCTCCCTCTTGGCCTTGGCAATTAGTTCATCTTCGTGACGGAGTTCGCGGGCAATTCCGATCTCAGCATAATTAACTTCTTCGACTTGGATCACACCGGTCTGTTTTTCCAGTGCGCCTCTTATTGTTCGGTTTGCGCTACTGAGTTCCAGCAATACCGATCCCAAACATTCATTGACTTTGCGTAGTTGATTGTTAATAGCAAGTAATTCTTTCCCATTATGCAGGATAGATTCATCAAATTTACGGCAGTAATTCAGAACACGAATTATTGCTACCATGAGCACGAGCCATCCAATAGACGCAAGTAACATTGTAAGTTGAAGCGTTAATTCCAGAACCATATCTCCTCCTGCGGTGTTTGGTTATTCAATAGGCGCAACGTAAAACACGCTCCGCAAATTAACTATTTATAAACGGCTTATCGCCGACTTCCACAATTTTCGCTCGTAGCTTTGGATTCAAGATAAAATTCTTATAATCAATATAATATAGCCTAATTTTATAAAAAAAAGGAGTTAATAAAACATTTCTACAATTTACTAGTCATAAGGGCAAAAAAAAACTGCCCCGAAGGACAGTTTTTTCAATCTTAGGCAGATTCTTAGTAACGACGATTTCCGCCGCCATTGCCACCGCCACCGCCGCTGCCGAAGCTACGACGTGGACGCTCTTCGCGAGGACGAGCTTCGTTGACTTTAAGTTCACGACCGCCATGTGAAGTTCCGTTAAGAGCTTCGATTGCGGCATTAGCTTCGTCGTCATTTGACATTTCGACAAATCCAAAACCTTTTGGGCGTCCGCTTTCACGATCCATTACCAAGCGTGCGCTGGTGACAGTTCCGTAAGTTGCGAATGCTTCTCTGAGATCATCTTCCGACATGGAATACGACATGTTTCCTACATAGATATTCATAATACCTTCCCGCAGCTATGCTGCTTTTGTTTTACCTTCCCCATTAACTTCATCTGTTTTATTTTCCACATCTGAAATACCGGATAGACAAGGGGGAAAGCATAAAAGCTGGACCATCTGGGAATCTCGTTGTGGATTTTATCTTAAACTCTTAAAATAAGAGCGTAGATCAATGGGGATGGAATGTCGTTACTAACATTCAGTGGAGAGAAAAAATTCAAATCTTAATATTCCTTAAAATATCCATTTTAAAACAAGACCGGCATTACCAAAACAACCGAAAATTTATTTCTCATTCTAAAACGATTCATACAGTATACAGTAATAAAAATAAAAAACAACTAAAAATAAAAATAATTTTGATGTTTTTTGATTATTCTACCAATTTCTGCGTAAATTAGCTGTTTTCATTAGGCACATTACAACATAAGGTTAAGTACTTGTTCACCAATCCAGAGTGTTGCATTGAAACCGAATTGGGAAATGCGGTCGATAAATACGAAAATCCCGATTATTAACATCAGTCCGGCGCCAGTTCTCAATTCACTGCCACCAGCTTGAAGTTTTGGAAAGAAAAAAGTAGCAATATGCCAGCCGTCAAAACCCGGCACTGGAATCATGTTAATTATAAATAAAATCATATTGATTCCGCCACCGATTAGAAACAGCAAATGGACGCTAGGATTTCCTAAAATACGGGCATTCAGACCAACCGCAATTCCAGAAAGCAAGAAGAGTACCAGATTCGTTGCCGGCCCGGCAAAAGAAACCAACGCATTACTCCAGTGGTGACGCATTCTCTCCGGATTAACTGGAACCATGCCCCAAGCTAATCCGATAAAAAAGAGCATCAGCAGCGAAAAAGCCCTCATTTGTTGAAATGGGTTCAACGTCAAATGTCCAAGATCAGCGGCAGTGCTGTCGCCTTGTTTCAACGCCACCCAAGCGTGCATAAACTCGTGACAACAGATCGAAAACACCACCACCCAGATCTGCATAAAAAACAGAGTCGGATTTTCCCATAAATATCTGATAAACATAATTAATTAATCCATTTTAATTGGCCAATACTGGAAGGCCGGAGTTTCATACGGATGCGCTTGCTTCAATGCACCAATAACGGTTGAAATCAGATCACTACGGCAAATTAGTTCCAATTTAATTTCGTCGACTTTTTCAGCAACCCCGGTTGTCCCAAGAAATGGGTTACTGCCCGCCAAGGGGCGGAATTGGCCGACACCAGAGGTTTGCCAGCAGCAACTATCGTAATTACCGATTTGTCCAGCGCCTGCGTCAAAAATTGCTTTTTTAACAGCTTCGGCATGAGTTTCAGGAACGTAAATTTCTAGTTTGTAGCATTCCGTGATCAACGTAAACCAACTGCTCGTCGTGCTTTAACCATGGTTTTATCGGCTTCCTCGCCGGCGCGTTCCGCCCCCTTCTTGAGGATATCGCGAACATGATCCAAGTTAGCAAGCAGTTCTTCGCGACGTTTACGCATTGGTCCAAAATAATCCCACATCGCTTCAAATAGCGCCTGTTTGGCATGACCATAGCCGTAACCACCGGCGCGATACTGCTTTTTCATCTCTTCGAGTTGTGCCGAAGTAGCGAACAGTTTATAGAGTGCGACAATATTGCATTTTTCTGGATCTTTTGGATCATCCAGTCCTTTTGAGTCGGTGACGATAGACATAACTAGTTTGCGAATCTCTTTTTCCTTACCGAAAATTGGAATAGTGTTGCCGTAACTTTTGGACATTTTCTGGCCGTCAATACCAGGAATAATCGCCACTGATTCCGGAATATAACCATCTGGAATGGTGAAGGTTTCGCCAAAACGATCATTAAATTTAATCGCTAAATCACGTGTAATTTCCAGGTGCTGTTTTTGGTCTTTGCCGACTGGAACTAAATTTGATTGGTAAATCAAAATATCTGCCGCCATCAATACTGGATAAGAAAACAAACCGTTACTGGCCTCGAAACCTTTTGCGACTTTATCTTTATAGCTATGAGCTCGCTGTAACAATCCCATTGGACAGATAGTGCTCAGCAACCAAGTTAATTCACAAACCTGCGGCACCTCAGACTGACGAAAAAAACAATTTTTTTCGGTATTCAGGCCACAGGCCAAAAAATCGATGGCTACCTCCATCACGCGTTCACGCAACACATTGACGTCTGGCAAAGTGGTTAAAGAATGATAGTCTGCAATAAATAAAAATGTTTCGCCACGTTTTTGCAGCTCGACTGCTTGTTTCATCATACCGAAATAGTTGCCGATGTGAAGTTTGCCGGACGGCTGGATGCCGGATAATATTCTCATGTCAAAATCCTTTATGTTTTGTGTAAACTTAAAAATAGCCGTTAATTCAATATTATTCAACCTTCCAAACCACGATTATAGCGACAAAAGGCAACGCCTGAAGTTCAACTATAAAAGTCCTTAAATTAACAATTTAAGACTGAGCGTTGAGATGAATAAAATGTTGTAACTCAATCTTTAAATTCGCGCGCGCATTATGCGCGCGTGAATTGAGATGTGGTTTATGGAGCGCAAACATCTTGACGAAAGTCAGGATCGCTAAAAAATCGCAATGCGGTTTTCGCCATGACTTCCGCAGCCTTCATCGAGGCGGCGAACGCATAATCGGTAGCGGCCGCGGCTTTGAATGCTTCAGAATGTAATGCAGCTGAACCATTCTCCATAATGTTAAAGAAAAAATTCACGCCGGGAATGACCTGCGAAACATTCGCATAATCAGTAGAGATCGCTGATTCATATTTTTCTAGCGGATTCAGCCCCAACTCCTGCATGGTTTTGAAAACATCAGCCCGTAACGGCTGATTAAACTTATCTGCGGAATATGAATTAGGCGCTTGAGTCAATTTCAATGCCGTTCCAGTCATCAGAGCTGCGCCACGGGCGATATCAGAAAAACGCTGTTCCAGCTCTTGTTGGGTTTTGTTGTCACGACTACGCAAATAGAAAAACGCGGAAGTATGTTCTGGAATAATGTTTGGAGCGTCGCCACCATCTGTAATAATGCCGTGAACCATACCGCTTGGCGGCAGTTGTTGACGCCAGCAAGCGATCCCTGCGAATAAAAGATTAACCGCATCAAGAGCGTTGATGCCGGAATACGGCGCCGCGGCAGCGTGTGCGGCTTTACCGATGAATTCTACGTCAAAACGCGACACTGCCAAATCGCCGGGGTCAAGCGCATTCACAGAATGTGGATGGCAAAGAATAAATGCTTCAACATCAGCAAATGCACCGTTATTGAGCATAATTATTTTGCCACCATGCGTCTCTTCTGCCGGAGTCCCAATAATAACAATTTGTCCGTGGATCGTAGCTTGTTCCATGGCTTTTTTAACCGCAACTGCAGCGGCCAGAGCAGCACTACAGATCAGATTGTGACCGCAAGCGTGACCACTGGGCAACGCATCGTATTCGCTGAGAATGGCAAAAACTGGAGTTCCTGAGCCGTATTCAGCACGATAAGCGGTTTCCAGAGAACCGTATGGTGTCACGATCTCGAAACCATGTTTGCGCAAAAAATTGGTTTGCCATTCGCAAGCTTGGCGTTCTTGAAAACCCAGTTCTGGGTTAGCATGGATAACCTCAGAGATTTCATGAATATCCGAGGCACAAAGCTGGATCGATTCTTTAATGTTCATTTTTAAAATCCAAAGGTTGGTTGAATGATGCCCCAGCTTTCGCTGTCATCATCATCTTTGCGTTTTTTGGAAGAAGATTTAGGCTTGTCGGAACCAGAACCAGAGCTTGGCCCATCGTCATTTCCGCCCTTATCATTACCATTTTTATCATCCTCAGGTTTCTCTGCATCCTCGGCTTTTTCAGCTTTTTCAGC
>DLIO01000127.1:26614-46420 GCA_002483765.1 Lentisphaeria bacterium UBA7640
GCTTTTTCAGCTTTTTCAGCTTTAATGTCGGTATTGTTAACGACTTCCTCTTTTGGCGAAGATTCTTTTTCTATTGCCGTTTTTTTAACTTTAGGAGCCTCTTTCTTTTCGGGCTTCTTGGGAGAAGGAGCCTCTCTTGCCGCGGTTTTCGTATCTTCGTCATCAGATATTTCTGATTCTGAATCAGGCCCCAAAATCGAGTCGGGATTCAGCGCAAAATTCTCATCTTCGGTTAGGTAACGCAACCAAGTTATTTTCCGGAATGTTTTTGTATCTAACAATTTTCCACGAGCGCGCGGACTGCGAATTGGCAGTTCTTGTAGGTTTAGTTCGCTGGTTTGGCTGGAGTTTTTGAATTTAACAGCCAACTCGTAAATAGCATCCGAACGCGATGTCATCAGCTCCAAACGACAATTTTCAGGACAAAGTCGATAAACTTTGTCGGTAATAAATTTTTCAATCAAACATCGCTTGCCGTAGGCTTTCCCACTCTTTTTGTCGCGATAAACTACACCAAATTCAGTTTTTGGATCGAATCTGCGCATTTCATACAATTTCCCGCCATAAGTTTTTTCGGGAATATTAATAATCTTATAATCGCCCTCACGCTCCACGCACAATAATTTATCGAATTCATTACATTGGACAAAATCATCGCTCTTAACATTACTACCCAGGTAACCATTTTTTCGGTCCCAGCCAACGCGAATATTTTTCAGCGCGATATCCTGCACGTCAATTTTATCGAACTCGTCAACGATTTCGGTACGGCGTGGAAAATCCTTGCCATATTTATCCAACAATGCCTGAAGATAAGCAATCGCATATGCCGATAACTTTTTAAGGTGATTGTTTATCTCTTTTATTCGCTTATGAATCTCGGCCGTTTCTTGTTCGTTTTTATTGATATCAAACAACGAAATACGCCGAATTGGAATAGCCAACAACATGGTGATATCGTCATCGGAAACATCGCGCTGGAGTTGTTCGCGGAACTTCATAACGCCATCAAAAACGGCTCGATTGATCGTTGCCATGCTTTTACACTGTTCGATATCTTTGTAAATACGGTTTTCGATAAATATTTGCGCCAAAGTTTTCCGGTGAATTTCATCCAACAACCTTTTTAACTCGGTTTCCAGTTCAAGCTTTAGGTATTCGAGCAGTTTTTCTGAATTGCGCTTAATAACCGATTGTACGTCCATGACGACTGGGCGATTCTCACAAATCACCAACATTTTCAAAGACGCAGAGATCGAACAATGGGTGTAGGCATAAAGCGCCTGCATGATTATTTCAGGGTTTTGACCACGGGACGGAACAATTTCAATTTCAATTTTTTCGCCAGTAAAGTCATTAATCGAAGCGATTTTCAAACGATTCTTCTCAACTTCACGTTCAATTGACGCAATTAATTGCTCGGAGTTAGTCAAAGCTGGGATTTCACGGATAATCAGACGTCTTCCCTCAATATCAATCCGCGCGCGCAACTTGATCTTGCCGTTGCCATTATCATATTCGGAAACCTCCATCAAGCCGCCCTGCTGGAAATCTGGATAAAGATGATATGCTTCACCTTTTAATTCAGCAATCTGCGCCTGCAAAAGCTCTGCGAAGTTGTGTGGCATAATTTTAGTGGACATGCCGACAGCAATCCCTTCAGAACCCAACAACAACAACGCCGGAATCTTAACCGGTAAAACTACCGGTTCTTTTTTTCGGCCATCATAGGTTTCAATGAAATTAGTGAGATCGTCATTAAACAGCACCTCACGACCCAGTGGCGATAAACGGGCTTCAATGTATCGAGGCGAAGCCGCGTTATCTCCAGTATAAATATTACCGAAATTACCCTGACGATCGATAAAATATTCTTTATTAGCCAAAACCACTAAGGCACCACCGATTGAGGCATCGCCATGCGGATGATATTGCATGGTCTGTCCAATAATATTGGCTACCTTATGAAATTTGCCGTCATCAATTGAGTGCATGGACCAAAGGATGCGGCGCTGAACGGGTTTCAAGCCATCGTCAACATCAGGAATAGCTCGCTCTTTAATTACGTATGCGGCGTAATCCAGATAGTTGCGCTCCATCATCTGACGAATAAGTTTATTTGAATTCGTCTTTTCCTCAACGGAGGCGTCGATCTCGCCTTCATCCAGTTCTGGCGGCTCTATTTCCCAATCATTATCAGTTGTATCAGCCATTTTACATATTATCCATTAATTCTAAATTACTCATGATATATTCGCGCCGTTCTGGTGTATTATCGCCCATGTAAAATCTCAACATTTGTGGAATGTCACGCATGTGATCGACAGCTACTTTATCCAAACGGATATCTTCACCAATAAATTGTCCAAACTCGCTCGGCGAAATTTCACCCAAACCTTTAAAACGGGTAATCTCGATGCCGCCTCGCTTCAGCTTTGTAACCGCGTCATCACGTTCAGCCTCGCTATAACAATAGATGGTTTCCTGTTTATTGCGCACTCGAAACAACGGTGTTTCGAGCAAAAAAAGATGTTCAGAAAGCACTAATTGTTCGTAAAAGGTCAAAAAGAACGTAATCAGCAAATTACGAATATGCAGACCGTCAACGTCAGCATCAGTCGCGATAACAATTTTATTGTAACGTAAATTCTCAATATCATCTTCAATATTTAACGCTCTAGAGATACAATATAATTCTTCATTTTTATAAGCTTTGTCGATCCCCATGCCAAAAGTATTCAACGGTTTGCCCTTCAACGAAAAAACCGCTTGAGTCATGACGTCACGACAACTGACCAGCGAGCCTGCAGCGGAGTCGCCTTCGGTCAAGAAAATCGTCGATTGTTCGCCACGCGCGTCGCGATCGCCGAGATGGAATTTTGAATCGCGCAATTTCGGAATTTTGATGCTGGTTCTGCGCGCATTCTCTTTTGCTTGGCGCTTTACCGCCTGAACTTGTTTGCGTACGGTTTCATTTTTCGCCACTTTGGCCATCAACAATTCCGCTTCATTAGGTTGCATATGGAGATACTTCTCAACGGAATCTTTAACGTTGTTGACAATCCACATCCGAATATCAGTATTGCCCAGCTTGTTTTTGGTTTGAGATTCAAAAACTGGTTCTTTGAGCTTTATCGCCACCGAAGCCACGATACCGTCGCGAACATCGTTAGCTTGGTAGTTCTTGCCGGAATATTCGTTAATCGCCTTCAATAACCCCTCTTTGAATGCTGAAAGGTGTGTTCCGCCATCGGCAGTATGTTGTCCATTAACAAATGAATAATAGTTCTCAGAATAGTTATTGGTGTGGCAAAATGCAAATTCGAGCGAATTATCTTTAAACGCGATAATCTCGTAATGGCGATCTTCACCAGCTTCGACAGCAATTAAATCTTTAAGGCCACTTCGTGAAAAGAAACGTTTTCCGTTTAAACCCAAAGATAATCCGCTGTTTAAATATGCGTACATCCACAGCCTTCTTTCAATATATTCCAAATGGAATTGAAAATCGGTGAACAGGCTCGAATCTGGTTCAAAAGTAACAATAGTGCCGTTCGGTTCATCCGTTAAACCATTTTGATCATCAGCTAGTACGCCAAATTTGAATAACACTTCGCGATATCGTCCTTCTCGAATCGCCCGCACACTGAAAGCACTCGATAATGCATTGACCGCCTTTGTGCCAACTCCGTTCATTCCGATAGAGAACTGAAAAACATCATCATTAAATTTTCCACCAGTATTGACCTGCGAAACGCACTCCACCAGTTTTTCGAGTGGAATACCGCGTCCGTAATCGCGGATTGATACCGTTTGTTCTTCAATACGGATATCAATACGGCGCCCTGCCCCCATGATATATTCATCAACTGCATTATCAATAACTTCCTTGATCAAAACATAGATTCCATCATCGGGATGAGAACCATCACCAAGCCGCCCAATATACATCCCCGGGCGCATTCTGATATGCTCAAGGGAACTGAGGGTTTTTATATGATCGCCAGTATAGTTTGAGGCGGATAAAATGTCTAAATTCGTTTCTTCGCTTGCCATGTTCGTTTTAGTTTCCTGCTGTAAAATATGGTATAAAACATAGCACTAACCGCTAGCAAATCAAGCTAGACCACCACCTTCGATAATTTCAGAATGAGCCAGGATAGTAAACAATCCAACACGAACGGCACGAGAATATTTTGTTTTGCCTACGATAGAAAAAACAAAGAAAATATTGCACTAAAAAACAAAACAGCTAACTTCGCAATGTTAGTCAATACCCATAAATTGCTAAATTTCTGTCATTGATAAATTTATACGGATGGAAATTCGCCTATTCAAGCTGGAGCAACTGATAGCCTGCGTATCATTTGTGACCAGTAGTTTTGATATTCGGGTAGCTTAATGCACTTTAGATGGCTATATTTTCAATGTTCATTGATGTGGCTTTTTTACTTATTTTACTGGCCAATTTAATAATTTTGGGATTATGTTAAGCTTCGGAACTTACGAAGCAGATAAAAACACATGGAGAGGTTACGACATGCAAGAAAACAGGAATATTTCGCCATTAATGTCTGATTCTGCTTCCTGTGGATTTCCATCTCCTGCAGAACAGTACATCGAGTCTCCATTGGATTTGAACGAATTGCTCGTTCAGAAACCTGCGGCAACATATTTTGTTCGGGCAGAGGGTGACTCGATGATCGAAGCAGGAATTCGCCCCAATGATATTCTTGTTGTGGACCGTTCTGTGGAAGCGGTGGATGGTTCTGTCGTAATTGCCGCGGTTGATAATGAGTTTACCGTAAAATATCTAAGAAAAGATCTTTTTGGCATTCGACTTGAAGCCTCCAACTCAAAATATAAACCAATCCTTTTCACTGAAGGCATGGAGCTACGCCTATTTGGAGTGGTGACAGCAGTTATCCATCAATTCATTAAGGCGACAAAATGAATATTTCGACCTTATTTGAGAAAAAAGAATATTGGATTCCAGTTGTTTTGGCAATTATTTTGCAGGAAACTGCATTATTCTACGCTTTGTACTGGTTCTGGTCTGATTTTGAATGGTCTCCGTTGGGCTGTGAAACGTGTGGACTTGAAGGTCTGGTCTATCCTTTTATTATATGGCCAACACTGGGTTTTGCTTTCCTGCTCAAAAGTTCTCTTTGGATTCACTGGAAACAAAATATTTTAGCATATTTATTGCCCATCGCAATAGCGATTTTGACTTTACCAATATTCAAATCACTTGAGTTGGGTTATCTTTGTGCAGTATTAATGATTGTAGTCGTCTTGATTGAACTACACGGAATTAAGAAGGCGCGGCATAAATGATTGGACTAGTAGATGGCAATAATTTTTATGTATCGTGTGAACGAATATTCGACCTAACGCTCGAAAACAAACCTGTTGCCATTCTCTCAAATAATGATGGTTGCGTGATCAGCCGCTCTTATGAGTTTAAAGCTCTGAATATTCCAATGGGGGCGCCATATTTCAAACTTCGCGATCACAAAAACATTATTATGCGCTCTAGCAATTATGAGCTGTATGGGGATATATCCCGACGTTTGATTGCGACTTTGCATGAATTTACTCCAGATGTGGAACAGTATTCCATTGACGAGGCTTTTATCCATATCAATCGCCCATTGGGTGGAGATTACTCCGAATTAGGAAAACAAATTCGGCAAACAGTTCTACAGTGGGTTGGGATCCCCTGCGGCATAGGTTTTGCACAGTCGAAGACGTTAGCAAAAATTGCCAACCATATCGCGAAGAAGGAGTCATCAGGAGTTTTTGTGATGCCCGACGATAAGCAGTCTGTGCTGGACGAGTTGCACGTATCAGAAGTATGGGGTGTTGGAAAACGTCTTGCTCCGAAACTCGAAACGCTAGGAATTCGCACTGCTTGGCAATTAGCAATAGCTGATGAGGTCTTCTTGAAAAAACGCTTCAACGTGACTTTAGCCAAAACCGCAAGAGAGTTGCGCGGAGAATCTATTATTGAGCATGACGATCCGGAGGTTCTATCTCAAAGCATTTCATGCTCTCGCTCATTTGGCAAGCCTGTGATTAATTTTTCAGAACTCACCGAAGCGGTCGCCCACTACATTGCTCGTGCGACCGTAAAACTTCGCAAAGAAAAACAACGTGCTGCCGGAATAAACGTCTATTTCCAGTATTTTCCAGAATATAAACCATACAAGTTGGACGGTGGCATCACCTCCACGACTATTGCTTTTGAAACCCCGACTTCCAGTACATCAAAAATAATCTCAGCAGTAACGCCCAAGCTACAAGGAATTTTCATTAAAGGCCGGCGTTACAAAAAAGCTGGAGTAATTTTCTTTGGCTTAGAATCTCAAAAAAATCATTCGGTAGATCTGTTTGCCAACAACCAGAATGATGAAAAAACTGATCGTCTTTCAGAAGCAGTAGACATCATAAACCTCAAGTTTGGCAAAGGGACAGTTTTTAATCTTGCAGAAGGAATCAAAAAGCCATGGGCAATGAAACGCGAAATGCTCAGCCCCAACTATACAACGAACTGGCAACAATTACCGAAAGTAAAATAAAGAATTTTATCGACAGAGATAGTTGCACCATCGTTTTTTAAAAATTACCATCACAGATAATTTCCAAATGGGAATTATCCCAAATAGTATCATTCTCCTCATAGTATACATAATTCCCAGGAATATCGCAAATACTGCTCACCGAAAATATATGTACTGTGTTATTTTGTTGAGTTTCACGACGAATTACCAATACCCGATTTATTTCAGATAAAATTTAGTTTCTTTCTTGAAAAGAGTTACTGTGCAGAATATATTCAAAACTTCATTGCTTCCATAGCTCAGTTGGTAGAGCAGATGACTCTTAATCATCGGGTCGTGGGTTCGAGTCCCCCTGGGAGCACCATTTTTCCTTTTTCAACGCAATCACACCTCAGATGTTAGATTATTGACCATTTTATCAGGGATGTAACGCCCAGCTTAACGCTATAAACTAATAACTCTAATTCTCGCGCGCATTATGTGCGCTAATTATAAAATTAAGTTTCGGCGGCTTTTCTCTTATTCGTTATATTGGATGGTGTAGCGTGGCGTGGTTAAGATTTGCCTGCCATTTTTATGCTATTAGTTTTTTCTACCTCTATTTTGATAATATAACGATTACCGGATCTCTCAATTATATTTCCATAGTCATTGATTTTCTTTGTGGTTTCAAGCTTTATGTGAAAACTATCATTAAGAAAAGGGATCCCCATTTTTTTAATTTTAGAGAAATCAAAAAACATTGTATCATCAACAAAATGAATATCAGCCAAACAGTGATAAACGAGTTGCGTCCAACAATCAAATGTATCTTTTGCAATTATCCGGTCAAACATTTGCCCGTACGAATTGATCTTTTCAGCCCATAATTCTACTGTATTCATATTTTGTTCGGCATCTGAATGTAAAATATTTGCCCAATGAATTCCACATATCGGGCCTTCGAAAATCTTATCAGCGATACTAGGGTTAGTCTCAAACCATGGAATGCCATTATCTCCACGATCTACAGTCGGGATTCCGTTGTCAATACCGAAATATTTATTTTGAATTTGCTTGGCTCCTTTCATTCTTTCAAAAGGGGTTGAAATGAATCTGATGCCATAATCTTTCAAGATTGTTGCAACTCCATTTCCTTCTCCAAATGTATGTAAAAAAGCCGCTGGAATGAATGAAACAGGGAAATCTCCAAGTTGGTTTTGGTGCATGATTTCCCGAAAAACATCCAAGTGTGCTTTTACTTGTTCTTTATCGCGCATTATTCCATTGGAGTCTGCCCACTCTGCACGAGTCATGATATTGCCTTCCCAGAACTCATGCCCTACCGCGTGTAAACATATTTCAAGATGCTTACGGTTTTCATTCAAAACGTTTGCCACATAGTCGAGTTTATCAATAGACACTGGATCTTTCCATGATGTCCCTAGCCATGTCGTGCTTGGGATTTTCGCAAGGATATTATTTCGACTCCAGTCACACAAAACCATCCCAATCTGGATTCGCATATTGATTCTTTTTGCTAGCTCAATTATGGCGAGATAGTCAGCGAGGCAGTGATCACGATTGATTCCAGTCCTGTATGGTTCGTTTTTATGTCCTCCATTTTCGCCACTCCACCAACCAACGTCATCTATGACCAAGAGTAATGGCATCGGAATACTCAATTTTACATCTTTACTGCAATAGCTATTCATTATGATATACCATGTTTAAACAGGTGACTAAACATCGATTTAATATAGCACGAGATATTGAATTCACACTCAACCGGAAAAATCATTAATGGTCAAAAACTGGAAACGCTAGTTAACTCCCAAGTATGCTGTAAATCTGGATAATCTTACAAAGAAGATATCGAATGCCGTGCTGTGGAATATTTAAAATTATTTCTATTTTCTGGTGTAACATTCATCTCTAATTCACGCGCGCATAATGCGCGCGCTAATTAAATTCTAGAATTACATCTTTTCAGGAAGCAGTTGTCAGGCTGATAATTTAATAACATCTGCCCTCAACTGCGCTATCGCTAACTCAATAAATTTATTCGCCGATAATTTTTACTAGCACGCGTTTTTTGCGCCCACCATCAAACTCGCCGTAGAATATCTGTTCCCACGGCCCGAAATCAAGTTTGCCGTTTGTCACGGCAACGACGACTTCCCGACCCATGATCTGGCGTTTGAGGTGCGCATCGCCATTATCTTCATAGCCGTTATGGGCATATTGACTGTGCGGTTTTTCTGGCGCGAGTTTTTCCAGCCAGCGTTCAAAGTCGGCATGGAGGCCGCTTTCATCATCGTTTATAAAAACTGATGCTGTAATATGCATGGCATTGCAGAGCACCAACCCTTCACGAACGCCGGACTCCCGAAGACACTCTTCCACTTGCGAAGTGATATTGAGATAAACTCTTCTGGCGTCAGTTTCGAACCATAATTCTTTTCGGTAACTTTTCATTTCATCCTCAGTTGTTTAAATAATATTTTGATTTTTCGGAGTACGATTATCATCCGGACCATAGTTTACATTGATTATTACCAATGCCGATACGTTTTCTTATCGCTAAAACACTATAACATAGCAGACCTTATAAATTTTGCTCCCTCTTGCGGTCAAGCATGCCATGTGGGCGAGCCAACCACGAATCGTCCGAGTCATTTGCTTCGCCCCAGCTAAGCGATAACTTCAAGAGCGATGTCGATATAGAAGTGTAATTTTTTATATAAAATCACCACTTTTAGAACTTCTGAAGTTGCAGGGATTTGCTTTTGTAACTTGAGCGAATATTCTATCTAAAGAACATGAGGACAATAGTGAAACGTTATTTTATCTTAAATGCTCCGACTGGCAACTCGGCAATTTCTTCTGACAATAGCTCTAACACACATTTTTCAGAAGATTTGCTGGATCAACATGGATTTCTTTACGAAAATAAATACAACAAACGACTAAAAAATATTCAGGATATTGTGTCAGGCAAAGGAGCGCTATTATTTGCAGAATGTGGTATGGGAAAATCCTATGTCATGGAAAATCTACAACAATCTTTTAGCCCAGAAATAACTTGGGCTATCACTCTATCAGAATATCAAGGAGACCCTAGTGGACTTTTTAAAGATATTTCAACATTAGATGATAACATTAAAAATATTTTCATTGATGGTTTAGACGAGGCCGTTGAATTGATTAATCCATTGCTACGTGGGTTAAAAACCATCTCTTTTCACCCGAAGATATTTCTGGCCTCTAGAAATATTCCCCAAACAAAAGTGTTAGCCAAAGAATTGTCATTGCCACTGTATTCCTTGCTTCCGTTGTCACAAAAAAATATTTTCACGATGGCTCAAGAAAAACAGGTTCCTGACAAGGAGTTCATCGAACAAGTAATCCATATTAGACTAGGGGCAGTATGCGCTAGACCACTGGGCTGTCAATTACTCTTATCAGCTTATTCCAGAGATAAACTAGCGAATACCCAAAGTGATGAATTGTGGCATCAAGCTATATTAGGATTATGCGCAGAAAATGATTCGGATTCCCGTTGCTTACTTGATTCTCCTGTTGTTCCTCCTAATACTTGTTTTAAATATGCGTCTCAAATCGCACTGATCTTAAAACTATCGGGGGTAAGTGTTATTAACCGGATATCTTCGACACAGCCGAATAGCAAAGCTGTAGATTTCTCATTGTATGAAGATACATTTACAGGCGAAGTGTTTAATGACGTTTTGGGGAGAGGGCTATTTACTCCTACGGGGCCAAACCATTTTCAATTTGCACATATTACTTATTTTGACTATTTGGCAGCGGTGGGATTAGACAAACATATAGATAAACGTCATTGGAAAAATATCTTATTATCTGGAGATCAATCTTCGATTTATCCTCAATGGGAAGGTGTAGCATCTTGGCTTGCCGCGTTTAATGCAGAATGGAGAGAAATAGTTTTAGCAATTCAGCCTGAACTTCTTTTAATCTCGGATAAATCTATTCAGGCGATTGGAGCAGAAAAAATTTGTCGCGCACTCATAAAAAGAGCTGATGGGTTAGATTATTGGCAACAAAATGATATCACATTACGTATTCGCCTATCTAAATTAAAATGCCGAGAAACAACTGCGATATTACAAAAGTTCCTAGAAGCTCCTAGTTCAACTGCTGCACTGGAAATGGCGATTAATATTATTCGGGAATGCAGCATTACCGAACTAGAGTTATATTTGACAAAAAAATTCTGTGATCCCTCGGCAGATACTTCCTTGCGTAAGAGTATAGGGTACGCTCTCGTAGATTTTGCAAGTGATAATGCCCGTACAGCTTGTAAGGTTATCTTGGAGCAAGAAGACTGTCCTCTTGACCTAAAGGGGCTCTTATTTCGAATGGCATGGCCTCATCTAATATCTATCGAAGAGATTGAGCCACATCTTGTTTTTGAAGATCGAAATATTATAGATGCCTATTATTGGTGGATTACCTATGATTTATTTGATTCGCTTTTGACTTTGTCAAAAGACCAATGTATTGATTTATTAAAATGGGTGTCGAAAGATATAAAGCGCAATAATAACGATCATCGGAATCCTATTTTAGATTTAAAACGGCGAATATTCACATCATGTTGGGGCAAATACGATACTCCGGAAATCTATTCCGTGCTTGCAATTGGATATGTAGAATTTCAAAAAGCTGGAGTAACCCCTTTTATAGATGAGTCAATTTATGAAGTTCCAGAAAAGCTGATTTATACAAAAAAGATGTTTTTGAAAGACAAGGGAAAAAGGTACTATTTTGCCGATTATCTAATGAATGCCGCTGAAATAACTGGCAATGAGTTAACCTACCAAAATCCTTGGCCTATTCTCAATGAAAATGACATCGCACATGTTTTTACAAAAATTGACAATGAAGAAGGAGAGTTGCGTCAAAAATGGCTTCGTTGCCTACATTGTTTACAATACTATATACCATTACCTGAAATGTCTGAGCATTTGAATAAAATTCATAAACGATTCCCCCAAATTTTAACCGTTAGTGCAGAAGAAATAATACAACACCGAGAAAAAGAGAATCAGAGAAACTTGGCACTGGAGCTTACACATGAAAATAGTCGAAAAGACGCAACACTGAAAAGACGGCAAAGCCAAGAGAGCAGTATACAACAGATTAAGAAACTCTTGGCAGAAGGAGACGCTTCTACGCATTTTTGTGGAATTATCCATTTCTTTATTACTGAAACAAGTGTTAATATAATTGATTTTAGCGACACAGAAATTTGGCAAGCGTTTACCGCAGATGAAATTTCAAAGCTCGTATTGGCTGCAAGAGATTTTCTCACTACGGTGACACCCCCAGGGGATATACGTAGAGCTTGTCCGAGAGCATTCTTCATGCTGTATAAGGAAAACAATCCTGAATTTAAAAAACTCTCTGAAGAAGCATGGCGAAAATTTGCTCTTGAGCTCTTTGAATATAGTTACTATGACGATGACAATATATTGTATCCTATTTTCGAATATATGGCAGATGTATATCCTGTTGTTTTCACAGAAGCCCTTATTCAAACAATTAAAAATGGAGCAAGAGAGAGACATTCCTACAACTTTGAAAAATTTAAAGATATTTTATCACCCAAAGTGTGCAAAGACATTGCAATGATTTGCACGGACAACACACTAAGTGATGGACAATGCTTTCTAACTCTGAATACACTTCAAAAAATATCTCATGAAGTAACAAAGAAATTCTTGGAGCGGGAAGTGTTAGCCAGCAATAAACCGATATCCGAATATGGTTTTCGTATAATCATACTACTTATTGATTATTGGCCGGAAAAAATCGATCAATTAATTAATCATATTGAGTCCGAGCCCAAATGGGGCAAGCAATGGCTTGAAGACGTGATCAACATGAATAACTTTGTATATCCACTCGTGCCAATATTTAAGCGAGCAAAACTTGATGAACTTAAACGTTTTTATATCTGGTTACATAACAATTATCCAGTAGCCGATAAACCAGCGCACAATAAAACATATTCTCCAACGGCACTAGATAATATTTACGATTTCATAGAAAAGCTATTTAATTGTATTATGGAATTCCCTGAAACTGGTGTTGTTGCTGTTCTACGGGAAATACATCTAAAATTCCCATCTGATAATTGGATGCTTGATTGTATTTTGAGGGCAAAAAAAATTGAATTAAAGCTTAAAAACCCTGTTCATGACGAACAGACAATAAAAAAACTCATGACAAGGAACTCTTTAGGAGAGTTGGTTTCTTCTCCTCAGGGCCTGTTGGACGTGATTCTTGAATGTTTAGATGATTATCAGAAACACTTGACCGGCAAAGAAAATCCGCGCGTAGAAGATCTGTGGAATTACAATAAAAATGCCCTGACGCATAAAACCGAAGAAGAATTTTCCGATCATTTAAAAGATTATTTAGAACGAAAAATCGGAACAGCCACAATCATCAACCGAGAAGTTCAATTAAATCGCGGAAGAAATGGTGAATCTGGCGCACGTACTGACATCTGGATAAATACTTTTTCTAAAGAGCCTTCCTCCAAAATATCTTTATGCATAGAAGTAAAAGGGAGCTGGAATTCTTCAACTCCTACAGCAATGCGAGAACAACTTGTAGATAAATACATGGGAGCCGGAGGAGCCGACGCGGGAATTTATTTAGCCGGTTGGTTTCAATCGAAAAATTATCCACAGAAAACCCAATGGAAAAACAATAGAGATAAAGCCATTGCTGATTTACAACTACAAGCTCAAATACTTAAAAGCGAAGGAAACCTAATTGCAAGTAAGGTTATTTCATGCGATTATCGTTTATAATCAACGGTGCTGTCGGGGTGTTGTCAGGGGTCTGGCCCTTTTAATTTATTTTTTTATTGCTTATTTATTTTTAAAATACTCATATTTTTTTTATCGTTTTATCGGGGGTCTGGCCCTTTTAATTTATTTTTTTGTTGCTTATTTATTTTTAAAATACTCATATTTGCCATCTTAAATCAATAAAGCGAGGCGTAGAATATTAAAATAAGAGATTTAGCCTACTTGAGAGTTGGGGTTTGGCCACTGAAAACACTGAAGATCACGGAAAGGAAAAATAACCACAAACTACGCAGTTGGGGAGTTGGGGAGTTGGGGAGTTGGGGAATTGGGGAATTGGGGAGTTGGAGAGTTGGGGAGTGAAAGGCCGAAAGGCGAACTAGAACATTTATTTCTCTGTGCCTCTGTGGCTCCGGGTTAAATTTCCCATTTCCCTTCTCCCAGTTTTAGCTGGCGAATGGTTTGAATTAGGATACGGGTGCCGTGTTATTCAACATGATTTAGTATGTCCGCGTTCCATAGGCCGTCTGCCCTGCCCACAATTCCAATCAACCTTATTTTAGTGTTTTGTTAGTGCTGGTTAGTGGTTATAATTCCACATATTTTCTAGTGTAACTTATATTCCTAATTCTCGCGCGAATTATGAGCGCGCTAATTATAATTTATATTTACATTGTTTTACTTCCGTGTTTTCCGTGCCTTCCGTGGTTAAAATCTCCTTTCCCCATATCAACTTATATTTTCTCTGTGCCTCTGTGGCTCCGTGTTAAATTTCCCATTTCCCTTCTCCCAGTTTTAGCTGGCGAATGGTTTGAATTAGGATACGGGTGCCGTGTTATTCAACATGATTTAGTATGTCGTGCTCCGGAATGAAAATTTATCTTAAAAAAATTTTTTACGGCTGGACACTGTTTAAAAAGCAAGTATAATAAGTTCATTGTTTTTGTTATAAAACGCATAATTGTATATAGATACATATATATTGTTATTAATAAAAAAATAACTTAAGTATTAATATTCGGTATTAGTTATCAGGTAAATATCAGTAAAGGAGTTTTAAAATGGCCTGTCAAAATTGCGATGAGCTTGATCTTATTGCCAAGTTTCCAGAAAAAACCGCTAAACTTGATGTGTATATTGATGGTTTGGGGTTGACGCACGATATGGAACATAACCGTGGTTTTTTAATTCAGTGTTTGCACCGCGCGCAACATATCTTTGGATATTTGCCGTTGGAGGTACAAAAGCACGTTTCTAAGAAGTTATCGCTACACCTCGCCGAGGTTTATGGCGTTATCAGTTTTTATCATTATTTCACGGAAAAGCCGGTTGGGCGTTACAAGATTAATGTCTGTACTGGAACGGCGTGTTTTGTTAAAGGAGCTGGGACAGTGCTGGAAGAGTTGAAACGTTATCTTAACCTAGAACAAGGTGAGACCTCGGTTGACCGCAAGTTTTCGCTTGGTGGAGTCCGTTGTCTTGGGGCGTGCAGTTTGGCGCCGGTAGTGATGGTTAATGACAAAGTTTATGGCAATGTCACACCCAAAATGGTTCCTGAAATTATTAGCGATTGTAAATGAGGAAGTTATCTAATGATTGACAGTGTAGAAAAATTTTCAAAAAAAGTGGAAGAGTTGAAACAGACTCCCAAAGCGGTTTCATCAGTGTTGGTATCACTGGGTACCTGCGGCCTCGCTGCCGGCGGAAGCCCAGTTTACGATGCGTTGAAAAAAGAAATTGCAGAAAAAAAGCTTGAGCATGTTTTTAATCTTGTACAGACTGGTTGCATGGGGATGTGTCATTCCGAGCCCAGCATCGAGGTTATTCATCACGGAACTGGGCAAAGGGTCTTTTACGGCAATGTCACAGTTGATAATGCGGCCGCGATTATTGACGCCAAGCAAGGCGTTGCTACCGGTATTCCGATCCTTGAACGTACTTGGTATTGTCCGGAAGATGAAGAACGTGTTTCTGATGAACAGGTTCAGGCGCGGATTGTTCTACGTAATTGCGGGCGCATCAACCCTGAGATAATTGATGAATATTTGACGACTGGAGGCTATGCTGCGCTGGCCAAAGTTTTAACCAAACTAACTCCGGGAGAGGTCGTTCAAAAAATGATTGATTCGGGATTGCGCGGGCGCGGCGGCGGTGGTTTTTCCGCTGGTAAAAAATGGGATTTTGCTGCCAAGCAACCATCGGACGTAAAATATCTGGTTTGCAACGCCGACGAAGGCGATCCAGGGGCATTTATGGATCGTGCTGTATTGGAAGGCGATCCGCATTCAGTGCTGGAAGCGATGGCGATCGGTGGATATGCCATTGGCGCGCATCAAGGTTTCATCTATATTCGTGCTGAATATCCATTGGCCATTCAAAGGCTGCAAATTGCCATTAAACAGGCTGAAGAGCAAGGATTGCTCGGTAAAAATATCATGGGAACCGGGTTTGATTTCAATATCGAACTTAAGTATGGAGCTGGCGCCTTTGTTTGTGGCGAAGAGACCGCGCTGATTCATTCAATTGAAGGTAAACGTGGCGAGCCAACTTTTAAACCGCCATTTCCAGCCGTATCTGGTTTATGGGGAAAACCGACGATTGTTAACAACGTCGAAACCCTCGCTAATATTCCTGCTATTTTCCGTAACGGAACGGAATGGTTTCGTAAAATAGGGACAAAGAACTCACCTGGCACCAAAGTATTTGCTTTGGCTGGTAAAGTTGACAGGGTCGGTTTAGTTGAAGTACCGATTGGAACTACCATTCGCGACATCGTTTTTAAACTGGGCAACGGTTGCCAAGGTGGTCGGGAATTTAAAGCGGTTCAAACTGGTGGTCCTTCTGGTGGTTGTATCAAGGCCGATAAGATTGATACGCCAATTGATTACGATACTTTGATCGAACTCGGTTCAATGATGGGTTCTGGCGGAATGATCGTAATGGACGAAGACGACTGCATGGTAAATATTGCTAAGTTCTTTTTGGAATTTACGCTTGATGAGTCATGTGGCAAATGTACGCCTTGCCGTATTGGTAACCGGCGCTTATTCGATATGCTGGAAAGCATTTGTGATGGCAAAGCGGATGAAGATGTGATTGAGCGTTTGCGCACTTTGGCGACGACGATTAAAGACACCTCGTTATGCGGTCTTGGCCAAACGTCGCCGAATCCAGTGTTATCCACAATGAATAATTTCATGGATGAATACATGGCGCATATCAAAGATCATCGCTGTCCTGCCGGAGTATGCACCAAGCTGATTACTTATCAGATCAACGACAACTGCGTCGGTTGCACGCTCTGCGCTCGCAATTGTCCTGTTAGTTGTATTTCAGGTGAGAAGAAGAAAAAACACGAAATCAATCAAGACAAATGCATCAAATGTGGAGTTTGTTTTAATACTTGTAAATTCCACGCGATTGATCGCATCTGACCAAAGGAGATTATAAAAAAATGGTTAAATTAACTGTAAATAATATGCCAGTTGAGGTAGAGGATGGGGCGACCATCCTAGATGCCGCAACTAAAACCGGAATAAAAATTCCGACGTTGTGCCACATGCACCTCGATAGTTTTGATGTTGAACACCGTTGCGGCTCGTGTCGTATCTGTGTCGTTGAGGTTGAAGGACGCCGTAACTTGGCGCCATCCTGCTGCACTCCAGCTTCTGAAGGAATGAAGGTAAAAACTAACTCCATTCGGGCGATTAATGCGCGCCGAACAATTATGGACCTGATTTTATCCAATCACCCGAAAGATTGCTTAACTTGCGAAAGAAATGGCAGTTGCGATCTTCAGAAATTAGCCGGAGAAATGGATTTACATCAAATTCTTTACGAAGGTGAAATGAGCAAAAGAAAAAAAGACTTATCCAGCAAAGCGATTGTGCGCGACACTGGCAAATGCATTATGTGCCGCCGTTGTGAGACCGCGTGTAATGTTATGCAAACTGTCGGTATTCTCTCTGGTATCGGGCGCGGTTTTGATGTTACCGTTGGCACTGCTGGGCGGCGTCTGTTAGAAGATACCGAATGTACTTTTTGTGGTCAATGTGTGGCCGCATGCCCGGTTGGAGCGCTAACCGAAATGAATTACGTGTACAACGTATGGAGTGCTTTGAACGATCCGAGCAAGACGGTTATTGTTCAGACTGCACCCGCAGTACGCGTTGCCATTGGCGAAGAGTTTGGGATGGAACCTGGTTCAATTTCGACCGGTCAGTTGGTTCACGGCTTAAGATTGCTCGGTTTTGATAAAATATTCGATACCAACTTTGCTGCTGACCTTACGATCATGGAAGAAACCCATGAATTAGTGGAACGCATCACTAAAAACGAAAACCTCCCGATTTTGACTTCGTGCTGTCCTGGTTGGGTAAAGTTTCTAGAACATCAGTTCCCAGAATTGACTTATATGCCATCTTCGGCTAAATCGCCACAACAGATGTTTGGCGCAATTGCCAAAAGTTATTATGCCGAGAAGATCAACAAAAAGCCTGAAGATATCGTCGTAGTTTCAGTAATGCCATGTTTGGCGAAGAAATATGAAGCGACACGACCAGAGTTTGCTCCTGACGGAGTGCCTGATGTTGATATTGTTATCTCGACCCGAGAATTGGCTAGCATGTTTAAAGAAGCCGGTGTTAATATCAACAACTTGGAACCGGAAGAGTACGATAGCCCGCTTGGCGATTCTACTGGTGCAGCGATGATTTTCGGTGCTTCCGGTGGAGTATTAGAAGCCGCATTGCGTACTGCTGCTGACCAAATTTCTGGTGAAGATTTGGAGTCAATAGATTTCAAATCGATTCGTGGCTTGGAAGGAGTCAAAGAGGCTACCGTCAATGTTGCGGGTATGGATCTAAAAGTGGCAGTCTGTTCAGGTTTGGGCAATGCTCGTAAAGTTTTGGAGAAGATCAAACGTGGTGAAGCCAGCTATCATGCCATTGAAATCATGGCCTGCCCTGGTGGTTGCTTGAATGGTGGCGGACAACCGTACATTCATGGCGACACTTCGATTTTAGAACGCCGGAAAGAGGCGATTTACAAAATCGATAAAGATTTGACTATCCGGAAATCACATCAAAATCCAGATATCATCAAATTATATGATGAATATTTGGGTAAACCGGGAAGCCCTAAGGCCCACAAATTGTTGCATACTGAATATGTTAAGCGTGAACACTTTTAATTTTTGAAATTATTGGTATTCGAGTTTACAAAGTCAGGTTTCGTTTGAAACCTGACTTTTTTTGTATAAAGGCGGTAATATTTCAAACAATCCAAGGTACTCTGAAAAAAGTTAATTTTCAAAAATAATTAGATTGTAAATGTCATAATCTATTGTAAATTAGATGTTTGTTCGCGATCTCTGAATGGTTCAGAGATCAATAATTAACCTAACAACCCAAAAAAACAACAAACATGACAGAAGAAATCTCTCCCATCATCCCAAGTTCTAGCTTTCTAGACTTAAGCAATCTGCCCACTATGGAAGAATTGCTCTCCGGAAAATCAGCCGAACACAGTTTCACCGAAGGTTCAATCATTCAAGGCCGAGTTGCTGAAAAACGCAATGATGGCGCTTTGATTGACATTGGTTACAAAGCCGAAGGTTTTGTTTCCGCATCAGAATTCCCACATTGGAAAGAAGTAAAAGTCGGCGATTCAGTCGATGTTTATCTCGAAGAAATCGAAAATGAAAATAGTATGCCGGGCATCAGTCTCGAAAGAGCCCAATCTATTAAGGCATGGACACGCATCACCGACGAATGTGGTGAGGGTAGCGTTGTCAAGGGACTAATGAAAAGCCGCGTCAAAGGTGGTATTCTTGTTGATATCGAAGGAGTCGAGGCATTCTTGCCCGGTTCTCAAATTGATATCGGCCCAGTCCGCAACCTCGACGATTTCATCGGTCAGGAGTTTGATTTCAAAATTCTCAAAATCAATCATGATCGCCATAACATTGTCATTTCACGCCGTGAACTTCTCGAAGAGTCGCGCCGTGGCAAACGCTTGGAATTGCTCAAAGATCTGTCAGTCGATCAATTACGTTCTGGTATCGTTAAAAACATCACCGACTTCGGCGCATTCGTTGATCTCGGCGGCGTTGACGGTTTGCTCCATATCACCGATATGTCTTGGGGACGTATCTCTCACCCATCTGAAATGCTCGAAATCGGTCAAGATTTGGAAGTTATCATTCTTGATATTGATTATGAAAAAGAACGTGTTTCCTTGGGCTACAAACAGAAAAGCTCCAATCCATGGAATGACGCGATTGCTAAATATCCTGCAGGTTGCACCATTAAAGGGCGCGTGGTTAACATTATGCCCTATGGCGCATTTGTGGAACTCGAGGATGGCGTTGAAGGTTTGATCCACGTTTCAGAAATGTCTTG
>DLIO01000127.1:46555-47479 GCA_002483765.1 Lentisphaeria bacterium UBA7640
TCCACGTTTCAGAAATGTCTTGGACCAAACGCATCACTAAAGCTGGCGAAGTGGTCAGCGTTGGCGAAGAAGTTGAAGCAGTGGTGCTAGAAATTGACCAAGTTAATAAGAAAATCTCACTAGGACTTCGTCAGAAAGAACGTAATCCTTGGGAAGTTTTGATGGAAAAATATCCGGTTGCTACCAAGATCAAAGGCAAAGTTCGTAACATGACCAGCTACGGCGCATTCGTCGAAATCGAAAACGATATTGACGGTATGATTCACGTTTCTGACATGTCATGGACACGCAAGATCAACAACCCGAATGAAGTCTTGAAACCTGGCGACGAAGTCGAAGCCATTATTCTTGATATCAATCCTGATCAGCAACGCATTTCGCTCGGACTTAAACAGTGCGAAAACGATCCATGGGCTTCTATTGATGAGCTCTATAAGGTCGGCGAAATTGTTAAAGGCAAAATTACTAAGATTGCTGCTTTTGGAGCCTTCGTTGAATTAAGCAATAAGATCGATGGTCTTATTCATATTTCACAGATTAGCCGCGAACACGTTGAGCGGGTGAAAGATGTACTTCAGCTTGGCGAAGAGATTGAAGCGCGTGTAATCAAAGTTGATACTGATGAACGTCGTATCGGCTTGAGCATCAAGGCTGCTACTGAAGATTTCTCTGAAGAAGCCCTGAAAGCTGCTGAAGAAGAATACACTGCAGCTATCAAACCAGGCGAATCGATGATTGACATCGGTGAGGCCTTTGACGAAGCGATTGCCAATAATCAACTGTAATCGTATGTAAATAACAGTATCAATGGGGCGGAAATGAAAATTTCCGCCCCATTTTTTTTGCCCAAAACAGATATTTTCAGTATTCAAAGCACGGCTGGATATCATGTAACTATGCTATTAACTTCGCGCGCGCATAATG
>DLIO01000127.1:47630-48163 GCA_002483765.1 Lentisphaeria bacterium UBA7640
CGCGCATAATGCGCGCGCGAAGTGATGTATGATGTTACACTGCACAAGGGTCGTATATTATTTGTGGTTAAAAGCCAGTATCAACAAAACAAGTCGTCGCAAGTATTTTTTGCTGAACCATGCCAGAAAGCAGAAAAGATAAAACCACTTTGGGTTAATATCGATGCGACTAAAAAACATTCTTCCATTGAGCTTACTGGAACAAATTTAGAACTTATCCGGTAGTGGGAAGAAAAAAGAATGTTGCTCTATTGCTACTGTTAAACCTGCCTTTTCGGCGGACTTGGAATTTATTATGTTGACCATGACGACTTCCTCGTGCCAGATATCTATTGGCGAATCGATTGAATCATGGTTAACCAGTACTGGATGTGTTGGCGGTAAAGAGAGCAGAAGCCCAGAGTTCAAGAGGCCATCCCAACAATCATCTTGCGAATAAGCTTCGCATAAAATATAGTTTTCTTGATCTTTTATAACTAGGGCGTAGGCATTTTCAGTTAAGCACCAATATATGTGAATGAGCATGAGAGATG
>DLIO01000088.1:0-346 GCA_002483765.1 Lentisphaeria bacterium UBA7640
GCACCCCTTCTTCCGAAGTTACGGGGTTAATTTGCCGAGTTCCTTAACGTGGTTTCTCTCGCGCACCTTAGGCTTCTCGCCTCACCTACCTGTGTCGGTTTACGGTACGAACACCCTGTTATCAACGCTTAGGAGCTTTTCTCGTCAGTGTAGCATCAATGAATTTGTCTGACTTTCGTCGAACTATCTTACGACTCTCAGGCTTAATGTGTTGCGGATTTGCCTGCAACACGCCCTACGGTCTTCGACCGGCACTTTCAATCGCCGGCTCATTTAGCTTACTGCGTCCCTCCATCGCTCAAACAAGGTGGTACAGGAATATTAACCTGTTGTCCATCGACTACGC
>DLIO01000088.1:585-767 GCA_002483765.1 Lentisphaeria bacterium UBA7640
GGTTTTTCGCTACTCATGTCTGCATGGTCACTTGTGTATAGTCCACCTCCAATCACTTATCGGCTTCTATCCATACACAACGCTCTTCTACCATTCTCACCTAAGTGAGAATCCGCGGCTTCGGTTTTAAACTTAGTCCCGATCATCTTCGGCGCGGAATCACTAGACCAGTGAGCTATTAC
>DLIO01000088.1:934-2406 GCA_002483765.1 Lentisphaeria bacterium UBA7640
CGCACTCTTTAAATGATGGCTGCCTCTAAGCCAACATCCTGGTTGTTTACGCAACTCCACATCCTTATTTCCACTCAGTTTAAATTAGGGACCTTAGCCGGCGGTCTGGGCTGTTGCCCTCTCGACTATGAAGCTTATCCCCCACAGTCTGACTCCCGTGATATGGTACGTGGTATTCGGAGTTTGATAGTTTTTGGTACCCTGGTATGGGCCCGCTAACATTCAGTGCTCTACCCCCACGCACTAATTAAACACGAGGCTAGCCCTCAAGCTATTTCGAAGAGAACCAGCTATCACTGGGTTTGATTGGTCTTTCACCCCTATCCACAGCTCATCCAAACATTTTTCAGCATGTAATGGTTCGGTCCTCCACTCCGTGTTACCGGAGGTTCAACCTGGCCATGGATAGATCACCCAGTTTCGGGTCTACTCCATACAACTATACGCGCTATTAACACTCGCTTTCGCTTCGGCTACGCCCATGGCTTAACCTTGCTGTATAGAGTAACTCGCAGACTCATTATGCAAAAGGCATGCGGTCGCTTTCGCTCCCACACTTTATAGACACATGATTTCAGGTTCTTTTAACTCCCCTCCCGGGGTTCTTTTTCATCTTTCCCTCATGGTACTTGTTCACTATCGGTCGTTGACTAGTATTTAGCCTTGGAGAGTGGTCTCCCCTGATTCAGACGGAGTTTCACGTGCACCGCCCTACTTGGGATACTCTATAGCCGGAAATCGTTTTCGTTTACGGGGCTGTCACCCTCTATGGCCGCTCTTTCCAAAGCGTTCTACTAACAATTTACCGTACCGTGTAAGAGTCCCGCAACCCCGCCCGGTAAACCGGACGGTTTAGGCTGTTCCGCGTTCGCTCGCCACTACTAGCGGAATATCTGTTGATTTCTTTTCCTGTAGGTACTGAGATGTTTCACTTCCCTACGTATTGCTCCAGCCACCTATGTATTCAGTGACTGGTGACACCGCATTACCGGTGCCGGGTTTCCCCATTCGGATATCTCCGGATCAAAGTCTGTGTGCGACTCCCCGAAGCTTTTCGCAGCTTGCCACGTCCTTCTTAGCCTGTCAACGCCAAGACATTCATCATGTGCCCTTAGTAGCTTAACCACCAAAGAAACAAATCTTTTGTATCTTGTAAATCTCTCGCAAAGTTGTCTTAATAATTAACTTATTAATGACTTCTTTGATTTCTTCTATTCTTCAATTGTCAATCAACGCACAGAATTAAATTCTGCAGGTAAAATAATATATTCATATATGGTGGGCGTACTTGGAGTTGAACCAAGGACCTCGTCCTTATCAGGGACGCGCTCTAACCAACTGAGCTATACGCCCGTTTACGGCGTCCCCGTACAGGCCGTCAACCTATTTACAGGTTACACCTTTATACTTATTATATTTGAAATGGTGGAGCATAAGGGACTCGAACCCTTGACCCCCTGCTTGCAAAGCAG
>DLIO01000088.1:2624-3232 GCA_002483765.1 Lentisphaeria bacterium UBA7640
AAAAAAACTTCTAACTGAATATTGAATAGTGCAATGTAACCTTGAATTCATTACTGAATCCCACAACCGTGTAAACACGGTGTTTAACCATATTTACAAGCGAACTTGTAAATTGTTCCTTAAAAAGGAGGTGATCCAGCCGCTGGTTCCCCAACGGCTACCTTGTTACGACTTCATCCTAGTTACTAACCACACCTTCGACGACTCCTTCCCATTGCTGGGTTAGGGGCATCGGCTTCGGGTGCAATCAGCTTCCATGATGTGACGGGCGGTGTGTACAAGACCCGGGAACGTATTCAAGGCGTCGTAGCTGATACGCCTTTACTAGCGATTCCGGCTTCATGTAGTCGAGTTGCAGACTACAATCCGAACTAAGACTGGTTTTGTAGATTTGCTCCATCTCGCGATTTCGCGTCTCATTGTACCAGCCATTGTAGCACGTGTGCAGCCCTGGACGTAAGGGCCATACTGACTTGACGTCATCCGCGCCTTCCTCCCGCTTAACACGGGCAGTCTCACTAGAGTCCCCAGCATAACCTGATGGTAACTAATGATACGGGTTGCGCTCGTTGCCGGACTTAACCGAACACCTCACGGCACGAGCTGAC
>DLIO01000088.1:3508-3658 GCA_002483765.1 Lentisphaeria bacterium UBA7640
CCGCTTGTGCGGGTCCCCGTCAATTCCTTTGAGTTTTAGCCTTGCGGCCGTAGTCCCCAGGCGGTCAACTTATCGCGTTAGCTTTGACACGGAAGGGGTTAAATCCCCCCACATCAAGTTGACAACGTTTACGGCGTGGACTACCAGGGT
>DLIO01000088.1:3806-51004 GCA_002483765.1 Lentisphaeria bacterium UBA7640
CGTTTACGGCGTGGACTACCAGGGTATCTAATCCTGTTTGCTCCCCACGCTTTCGTCCCTCAGTGTCAGTAATTGTCCAGTAAGCTGCCTTCGCTTTTGGTGTTCTATCAGATATCTACGCATTCCACCGCTACACCTGATATTCCGCTTACCTCTCCAATACTCAAGTTCATCAGTCTCCAACGCAGTTCCATGGTTGAGCCATGGGATTTCACGTCAGACTTAACAAACCACCTACGGACCCTTTACGCCCAATAAATCCGAACAACGCTCGCCACCTACGTATTACCGCGGCTGCTGGCACGTAGTTAGCCGTGGCTTCCTCTCCCGTTACCGTCATTTTTCGTCACGGGTGACAGCCGTTTACAATCCTAAGACCTTCATCCGGCACGCGGCATTGCTTTGTCACGCTTTCGCGCATTGCAAAAGATTCTCGACTGCAGCCTCCCGTAGGAGTCTGGGCAGTGTCTCAGTCCCAGTGTGGCTGATCATCCTCTCAGACCAGCTACCCATCTCGGCCTTGGTAGGCCATTACCCTACCAACTAGCTAATGGGACGCGAACTCATCCCCAAGCAATAAATCTTTAGTTGTTTTCCCATGCGGAAAAACAACCACATTCGGTATTAGCTTACCTTTCGGCAAGTTATTCCCAACTTGGGGGCAGATTATTCACGTGTTCCTCACCCTTCCGCCACTCCCATCCGAAGATGAGCGTTCGACTTGCATGCCTAATCCATGCCGCCAGCGTTCGTTCTGAGCCAGGATCAAACTCTCCATAAAATAAACCTTTAATTTCAGCACCGTACACACAACGCTGAAGCTTATGTCTATAGATGAGCTGATTGCTCATTATTTTGTTATTCTCGATTTTTGTAGTGACTTACGTCACTCAAAAGTCTTTTCGGTTACATCGCACTATTCAATTTTCAATTAACTTTTTTGTCACTCAATTAACCGGTCTCCCAGAATTCGCGACAGATTTTTAAAATACAGCTCTTCAGCTTTTTTACAAATCAATTTGTAAAGAATCTTAGACTTTTTTAAACCCCTGTCTCGCTGTTCAGGTTTCCCAGAATTTGCGACAGGTTTTTAAGTTGCCATCAATTACTTCTTTTACAAATCAATTTAAAAGTTTTTCAAACTTTTTTTAACCCCTGTCACCAGCTTCAAGTTTCCCAGAATTCGCGACAGGTTTTTAAATTGCCATCAATTACTTCTTTTACAAATCAATTTACAGGTAAATTTAAACTTTTTCCTGCAAGAAAGGAGTTTTTGAACCATTTGCTGTTGCACCAAGAAGTAATTTTTTGAAATCCTGGCCATATTTTATGTAGGTCTCATACTTGCGGAGAGCAGATAATTCCTTGTCGGTTTGATTATCATGATCATGAAAAACAGTAGCGACATGCGGTTCTATTGAAAAACCACCGTCATAACCATTCTTTAAGAGATCAGCAACAATTTGATGAACAAAGCCGCTACCTTCTCCAGCAAATGTAAATCTGGTTTGAGGCCGTTCGTAGTTTTCTTTCATCTCTATCGCAATGCCATCTTTGATATGGACATAGTAAATATGTTCGCAAATATTCTTATAAAATTCAAAGGCGTTCTGCAATGTATAGGGTTCTGAGCCGATTCGGCGAAAGGTGAACACTGGATTACCAGTATCAAAAATTAATTTAAAGTTGTCAGATTTGATATTTTCAAGCAAACGCAAGGTGTGAATATGTGACTGCCCGCCATAATTCATACAATTTTCATGACCGTAAATAATTCCAGCATCCTCACATATTTTAACTAAGACATTTAATTTCTTAAAAATTATCCTTTCCAGCTCCGGACTGTCGAAACGTTCATCTTCTAGTATTTTAAAACTCATCCCACGAACGAGTTTTGTGCCTAATCGCTGCATACGCGGAATTGCATTTTTGAGTTCTTTTATACTAGATTCAAAGTCTTCTTCACTTCGTGGACTTTTTCCCCAGTTGGCAATATTACTGCCAAAGCAGTTAATTTTGATTCCAGCGATTTTAAGTTTTTCATAAACATCTTCGAATTCAACATCCGAAATACTCGCTAAATTTTTATCGCCGATACTGCGGAGTTCAATATTTTCCCAACCTAATTCAAGCGTCGCTTTAATTTGGGTATCAATATCTTTGCCGGCTTCATCAGCAAATCCTGTTAAATACATGTTTTAATTTACTCAAAGGTTATGATCAGATCTGCTCTGCAGTCTCATCAAAGAATTTATGTAGATGATCTCTTATTTCTATTTTGGCGTCTTCGATGAGAAAATGTCCAGCATCTGGCAATTCCAACACCGAGGCTAACGGGAAACGTTCACGCCAGTTTTCCAGGCATTTTGGAGTAAAACACCAATCGCGCATTCCCCAAATGAGCGTGACCGGCATCCTTCTAAATTTCCATAAACCGTGTTCAATCTCTAACAAAGATTCGAATGATGGTGATTCTGGGCCGGTTGGAATATCTTGGACAAAACGCAATATTGCAATACGATGTTCGTAGGAGTCGTATGGTAAACGAAACCCCAGTTTTACGGTCGGGGACATCGGTTTAACCGTGGTCATAACCTGCGCGGCACGAACAAAAAGATTTAAGCGACGGATCAAGTAATCGGAGATTTGTGGTATCCGACACAATCCAATGCGCCATGGCATGTGCTTGATGGCGAATGCTGCGGAATTCATAATGACCAAACGTTTCACCCGGCTAGCGTGGCGTCCCGCAAAACCCATTCCAATCGCGCCGCCCCAGTCATGTACCATTAACGTGATATTCTTCAAATTTAAATGCAACACCAACGATTCCAGATTGTCGATATGATTTTCCATTCGGTAGTTATGGTTTTGTGGTTTATCAGACAATCCACAGCCCAAATGATCAACGGCAATCACCCGAAATTCACTGCTAAATTCTTTAATTAAATCACGAAATAGAAATGACCAAGTAGGATTTCCATGCACCATCAAAATAGTGTGTTCACCTGAACCTTCATCAACATAATGGTATTGGTTACCGCGCAACTCAAGAAAATGTGATTTAAAAGGATAGAGCGGCCGAATTCGTTCGAATTTTTCTTCAAAACTTAAATTAGTTAAAAACTTCACCATTCCACCCCTAACATTGTGCTGTTAATTCCACTCCCGATTCCCAGCATAGCCAGACGCATTCCCGCCTTGAGCTGGCCGCTTTCAGCAGCCAACGCCACTGTTAATGGACATGACACCGAACCAGTATTTCCCCAAGACTGCAGAGCGGGAAAATCACGGTTTTGATCTATGCCCAAAGTTTCAAATAATAACTTCCGGTGCGCTGAACCTACCTGATGGGTACAAAAACAGTCAACTGTATCATTTTGCCAACCAGTTTTATTTTTGAATAATTTCCATGTTTTTGCGGCGGTTTCGACCCCGCGTTGCATTAACTCTTCAGATTCAGTACTCATCAACGTATCTTGTTGGTCTGCCATCCCTTTGTCCGCATTGCCGCGACAAAGATGATTAAATTCAGTCACCGACAGCGAAGCTCCGCCGTAAAGACGATGCGTGGAACGGCTACTGCAACGGTGGGATAAAATCACTGCTACCGCGCCAGAACCAATAGTCAACGAAGCAAAAATTGGCTTAATGGATTGCCGAGTCAGCGTTTGGTCAGTCAACAAAGCATTTATTGTCGATTCCAATAATGAACGGCTGTTCTCGCCCGAAACTAACATAACCTTTTCCGCCTGGCCAAGCTCAATCATATTTGCACCAAGGATAATTCCGTTTAAAATACCAAGACAAGCGTTAGAAACGTCAAATGCGACAGCTTCGGGCGGTAAATTCAGTGCCGCGTGAACAATTGTCGCAGTCGCTGGTTCAAGACAGTCGCGGCATACTGAACAATTAATTAAGGCGCCGATCTCTTCAGGTTTGATCCCGCTTTGCTGGAACGCTTTGGTTGCGGCTAACGCTGCAGCATCACTGGGCATAGTTCCAGGAGACCACAGGTGACGTTCGTGGATGCCACTCATCAGTTCTAGACGGCCTTCCGGCAGTTTTAACCGCTGATAAACCGGAGCTAATCGTTTTTCAATAGCGGCTGAAGTAACGATTTCCGGTGGCGTTTCATAAGCGATACATTCGATATTAACATTTTGATAAATCATCTCATTCCATTTTTCGCGGATTATCCAACGTAACTCGCAACGTATTATTAGCTGCAATCGTTACTTGCTCAATCCTTTTTACTAATAGAGTGCTTTCAGGTCCAATGACGACACGTGACAAAAAAAACTTTAATATCGGCACGTGCAGTAATTTCGGCAGATACAATTTTCCTAAGCGTATATCTTTTAATTCGGGAACACTGTCGCCGGTTGTCCAAATTAATTCGCAACGGATATCTAACTCTTTTTGAATTTTATCATACAAAATAGTGCTTACCGTCTTCCGTTCCCCATTAACTTTGATTTCCAGCCGACGCTTCGCTTTAATAATTTCTTTATCGCCCTTTATACTCTTTTTCAATAACTGATTGCATACAAAAGTTGCTTCACCTTCCATCATCAATAAATTTATTTTTGATTCATTATGGATGAAACTGATAGTATGCAAGGCCTTGACTTCTTCATCGCCACTTGGCTTCAACTCATTAAATCCGGAGATACTGAACATAAAATAACCAATAACCCCAACCACAATTATTGCCGCAATCATCCCCAGTATCAAGACGATAAAGACAGTGCGTTTCAACGTTTTTACGCCAGCCTTTCTTAGCTTGGTAGTGTGTTTTGGCTCCTGCATCACCAGCTTGCCGCCACACTCACGACAGAATATTTTGCTATTTTTACTAACAGCTTGGCATTTTTCGCAAACTAATTCAGCCATATTAATTATTCCGTAGTAGCGGGAGTCGCTGGTTTTGGGGCATCTTTGGTCGGGGCAGCAACTTCCGCTGGCTTATCTTTTGCTTTCGCTTCAGCATAACTAGCAGGGCGATAATCGGTTTCATAAAAACCGCTTCCCTTAAAAATGATCCCAGCTCCCGCTCCAATTTTTTTCTTTAATTCCGGTTTACCGCATTTGGGGCAATCGCGTAATGGGGCAGCACTCATGCTGTGAAACGCTTCCAATTTATGTTTACAAACCTTACACTCATAATCGTATGTCGGCATAAAAACTCCTGATTTTATATTGTTTTTTTATTTATCGGCAACGGCGAAATCTTACAATTCGCATATTATTTATCTTAGAATTCCATACTTTATTTATGATCTTATAAAACAAAGAAACACAAACAGATACAGTAAGAAAACTTACAGCCGATTCACCTTTTTTCTAGTGAAAATAAATTTTCTTTTGCTCAACTCAAAAAAGGATTTTCATCCTTAAACCATATTGGAAGAGATGGTACCACGTCTCCACATAAACGTCATAACTACTGTTTATAATTCACGCGCGCATAATGCGCGCGCAAATTAAGAACTCGACTTAGGTTATTTTAAAGCCTTCCATAATTAGTCTTTTTTATTTGTGCCGCGGGCTAGCATAATAATATTGATTATAATATTCATTGCCCCAACCGGTCAATTTGCCATCTTCAAAGACCAGAGGCATACATTCATCCTGCGTGATCAGAGCGTCGTACCAAAGTGGATTAATATAATAAAACCAAACGTCTGGGCGGCTGTATTCCTGATTTTGCACCGGCTCACCCATAACATGCAAGACTTCGTTTTTAGTCATGCCAACCCGCAGATCGGCAGATTTTTTCAAATTCTCGCGAGCCTGATAGTAACCGAAAGAGCTGCATCCGGTCAATGATGCAGTCAACGATGCGGCCAATAATAAAAATCCTAATAACATCGAAAAAAACTTCCAGTTCATGAGCAATCCATTCCTATTTTGATAATTAAAAAACATTCTTAATATACACCAAAAAAGCCATAGGTGAAAACAATATTCCGTTGAATTTATTCCTACTGTTTACATCGACACAGCATCTTGTTTTTTCGAGCAAACCAATTATGTTAAATGTTTTATTTTTAATTATAATTTTGAGGGAAAGAGATGTGGCTTAAGCTCGGGATGGGAGATTGGTTCACAGCGCTGGCGTTGTGGGGGAATATTATTGCAATGTTGATTGGAATAATTTATGGCGCGATCCATTGGAACCGTGATAACGACCAGCGGAATGCCGAAAAATGACCGATAAATTTATTATTTTGGGAATTTTCGGTTGTTACCTCATTACAGTCACTTGGTTGACTCTGCGTGGGCGTAGCAAAACTCACACTCAGGAAGACTTCCTCGTTGCTGGCCGCAAAACCCACCCATTTATCATGGCAATGTCTTATGGCGCGGCATTTATCAGTACCTCTGCGATTGTCGGCTTTGGTGGAATGTCTGGTTGTTTCGGCCTCGGACTTTTGTGGCTACCATTCATGAATGTAATGGTCGGAATCATTATTGCTTTTATCTATTTCGGTAAACGCACACGTAAAATAGGGAAAAACCTCGAAGCTCGGACTTTCCCTGAATTTATCGGGCGACGCTATGATTCAAAATGGTTAAAAATCGCCGTTAGTTCAATCATTTTTTTCTTTATGCCGCTTTATTGCGCTGTAGTTTTAATTGGCGGAGCACGCTTCTTAGAGCAACTATTAATGATCAACTACCACACGGCGGTTTTTTCGTTCGGCATCGTAATCGGGATCTATGTATTACTCGGCGGTTTAAAAGGTGTGATGTATGTCGACGCATTGATGGGAATTATTATGATTTTGGGTCTGGCCGCACTTTTGGGCTTAACTTACTGGGAATTGGGCGGTTTTATCCCTGCACATCAAAAATTAACCGACATGGTACATTTAGCCCCAACTGATTTTGTCGCACGCGGACTGAACGGCTGGACATCGATGCCTCGCTTCAACTCCGAAATGTGGTGGCTATTGGTTTCCAGTTTGATCCTCGGAGTTGGAATCGGAGTGTTGGCACAACCTCAACTGGCGGTACGTTTTATGACGGTTAAGAGTGGAAAGGAGTTAAACCGTGCAGTGCTAGTTGGTTCAATTTTTATTATTATAACTGCCGGTTCGGCGTACATGTGCGGCGCACTCTCCAATGTGTGGTTTCAAGAGAAATTCGGCATGATCTCAGTTGATGTAGTGAAGGATCAGAAATTATTAAGCGCCGCTTATCAAGCAAAAAAGGAAGGCAGAGATTTTTCTGAAATTAAAAAAGAATTTGCTCCTGACATCGACGCGACTCCAGTCACTGCCGATGAAGCAAAACTGCGCCATGGCAATCCTGATCTAATTATTCCAGCATTCATCAATCTAGCCCTACCGCGCTGGATGGTTTATATTTTTGCGATGACTCTGTTATCTGCAGCAATGACTACTTTGAGTGCACTTTTACACGCAACCGGTTCAGCGCTTGGACACGATTTCTTTGGTACTATTTTTGGAAAACAGGAAAGCACTTTCTTGTCCAAAGCGGGCATTGTCATCGGATTAATTGTCAGTATCGTGCTCGCTTTTGCACTGCCGGCTGGAATAATTGCGCGTGGCACGGCACTGTTTTTCGGTATTTGTGCTGCCGCGTTTATGCCTTCGTATATTGGAGCGCTTTACTGGACGAGGACTACTCGCGCTGCGGTGTGGTGCAGTGTCATCGGCGGTTTTGCCTGTAGTATGTTTTGTATGGTTTTTTTACATCGGGCAGAATCTGCAGGGATTGGGATTTGTCAATGGTTATTCGGCCGTACTGAACTGATCAGCACGCATCCGTGGCCTTTTATTGATCCAATGGTGATTGCGTTGCCAATATCGGCTTTTCTACTGATAACAGTCTCTCTGTTAACCTCAAAACTACCACGTCGCCACATCGGTAAATGTTTCAAGGATATCAAAGTACGGGAATTTTAAAGAGCCAGAACAGAGGCAGAGAGGAAGTTTTACCACAGAGGAAACCAAGAAGACGCTAAGTTCACAAAGGGGATAGGAAAAATATTATAATCTGGATCTTAAATTAGCGCGCGCATTATGCGCGCGCTAATTCAAAATGACAATTACATCAAGTTATTTATTCCAATCTTGATGTTTTAGTGATTAACTTAATTCTTAAAACTTGCCGCGTTTACCAATCCGTGCGGTCGTAGTTCCGGTAATTGACCGCCTCATAAAGGTGCGCTTCCTGAATATCGTGTTCCCCGCCTAAATCGGCGATGGTACGCGCCACCTTCAAAATACGATCGTAAGCTCGTGGGCTGAGCGAAAAACGTCGAATCGCATTGCGAAGCAGGGTTTCACCGCTTTGTCCGATACGGCAAAAATGCTGCAAGTCGCGCGGCGACATATGTGCATTGCAGAAGATACCTGATTTTCCAAAACGTTCGGACTGAATCTGTCTTGCCGCAATCACGCGTTCAAGGATTGTCGCGCTCGATTCGCCATCTGGAGCTTTGATTAATTCATCTTCATCCAAGCGCATTACCTCAACATGCAGATCAATGCGATCAAGTAGCGGTCCAGAAATTTTACCGCGATATTTACGGATTTCATTGGGTTTGCAACGACAGCCATGCACGCTCGCCATGCCACATGGACAGGGATTCATTGCGGCTACTAAAATAAATTTGGCAGGAAAAATATAGTTTCCATTAGCGCGCGAAACCGATACGTTGCCAGTTTCCAACGGTTGACGCAGAACCTCCAAAACGTTACGTTTAAATTCCGGTAATTCGTCTAAAAACAGTACTCCATGATGCGCCCGACTGATCGCACCAGGTGCAGGGTTTTTGCCACCACCAATTAAACCGACATCGCTGGCAGTGTGATGCGGCGCGATAAATGGGCGTGAACGCAGTAGCGGACGCCCTGGTTCAAGCAACCCAAGCACGCTGTGAATGCGACTAGTTTCTAAAGTTTCCTCCAGTGTCATTGGTGGCAGAATACCCGGCAAACGCATCGCAATCATGCTTTTACCTGTTCCTGGTGGTCCGCTCAGCAAAGAATTATGGCCTCCCGCCGCGGCAATCTCCATCGCACGGCGTGCAATACTTTGGCCTTTCACTTCGTTGAAATCAGGTTGTCGCTCGTCAGATTGTTCAATATCGGCAAGTTTTCCTGAATATGGCGAAGTTATTTTACCTTTTAAATAATCGACTGCATCCTGTAGATTTGCGACTGGAAACACCGGCAGATCTCCAGATGCCAAAGCAGCTTCTTGAACATTTTCTGCTGGCACCAACAGCGCAGTTAAATGTTTTTCCTCGCGCAATCGCATTGCGATCGGCAAAACACCGCGTATTGGACGGACTTTGCCGTTCAGTGCTAGTTCTCCAGCCATCGCGGTGCTCGCCAGTTTTTCACGATCAATAAATCCCGACGCCGCCAATATTCCCATGGCAATTGGTAGATCAAACGCCGCACCTTCTTTGCGCAGATCAGCTGGCGCCAGATTAACCACAGTCATTCCAGGTGGGTGAGGATAGCCACAATTTTGCATTGCGGAACGAACGCGTTCCCGGCTCTCTTTGACCGCAGCGTCCGGCAATCCGACGATAGAAACAATTGAATTTTCTCCCGCCTTAGTAGCATTAATTTCCACTTCAACCGGAAAGGCATCAATGCCAACAACAGCAGCCGAATATGTTTTTGCCAGCATAGTTTCCTTAGTTTTACGGTTATAAACTCTACATTTCAATGGAGATGTGAAAAAAATTTCGCCGTGTTCATCGACGGTAATTTTAGGAAATTCTTCTTACATGACAGAATAATGTAATGCAATTTTTGCTGTAGGCAACCCTGTTTTACGATTCTTTTCCTCATTGCCGTGCCTTAGTCGAGCAATTGGGCTTCTTGAAACAGAATAAGGAAATGCCTCCATTCCTATCTTTTCTTTGTTGCTCATTAAGCCGTTTTTCTAATACTGGAAAAGGTGTTTTTGAACGTTAAAGTATATAACAGTTGGCCAAAAATAATTAGTATAGAGGTGGAGGTAAGCAAATGGAAGGGATTAATAAATTTGAAACACTTTTTAGACCGCTCAAGATAAATAACCTAACTTTGCGGAACCGGATTGTGATGGCTCCGATGACGAGAAGTATGTCTTCGAGGGGTATTCCCACGCAAGAGGTCGCAGATTATTATGCGGTGCGCGCTCGCGCAGAATGTGGATTAATAATCACCGAAGGCGTGGAGATAGAACACAAAGCATCGAGTGGTTATCCAGATGTACCACATTTTTACGGCGAAGAAGCAATCGCTGGCTGGCGCCGTGTGGTTGAGAGCGTTCATGCCGCAGGCGGTGCGATATTTCCACAACTGTGGCACGTGGGTAGTGTTAGGAAAAAAGGTATGCCGCCGAATCCTGAAGTTCCAGGTTACGCGCCATCACCAGAGCCAAACCCTATTAATGAAGACGCGTCTGAAATCCCTAAAGAAATGTCACTAAAAGATATTAATGAGGTCATTACCGCTTATGTCGAATCTGCACGCAATGCAAAACAGATTGGCTTCGATGGCGTCGAGATTCATGGAGCCCACGGATACCTGATAGATCAGTTTTTATGGAAACACACGAACCTACGTACCGACAGTTATGGTGGTTCTATGGTGAAACGGACTCGACTAGCAAAAGAAATTATAATGGCAGTGCGCCAAGAAGTTGGGGAGGAATATCCTATTGTTTTTCGTTATTCACAGTGGAAAAACGGGGCGTTCGACGCGAAACTAGCGCATACGCCTGCTGAATTGGAAAAGTTTCTCGATATTCTTGTAGATGCTGGAGTCGATCTGTTCCACTGTAGTACACGGCGTTACTGGGAACCAGAGTTTGAAGGTTCGAAACTAAATCTGGCTGGGTGGACGAAAAAGCTCACGGGTAAACCCAGCATAAGTGTCGGGAGTATAGGACTAGATAATGAAACATTCAACACGTTAATGGGAGAGAAGACCAGCATGACAGGAATTGATCGACTTCTTGAAATGATGGCAAATGATGAATTTGATCTGATTGCCATTGGTCGCATGTATCTTTGTGACCCTAAAATTGCGGAAAAATTACATGAAGGGCGCCTCGATGACATCATTAAATTCGATGTCAAATGTCTTGAAAAACTGGTGCGCTGAAACGCAAACCGTTAATAAACAAATTTCACAAAATTCCACCGATAACGAGATTTTGCTTTTTCTGTTTGTGCTTTTATACGCTGAGTGGGGATAACTCTTTATTGATCTCTGGCAGTTATCAAATTTCACAAGTCCGAAATTAGCCCAGCCGCCAATAAATTGTCTTTCCTGCGCTGAAAATCAGACCATTCCTTGTTTTTATTCTGAGACCAGGCACATTCAGAATATGCTGGGAGACGTTCTATGATTTTACTGAATATACGCCATTCTGGAACAAACTCCGTCCAGAGACAAGCTTCTGTACCCAGAACCGAATCTGCGACTTTTTCGGGCCAGATGATATGTGGATCAGTCATGTATACTCCGCGCTCGGAGAGTTCAAACATCCAACTTTCATGGGGTTCAGAGGGCACGGCTGGGTAGTCAAAGTAAAGCGAGTTATGAACCGAATAAATCGTTTTGTTGCCGTTCTGGGCTACTCTAACCGGTTCGCGAATATCCAGCCAACATTGGACAATCGTATCAGGAGGGTAAGTTAAGTCCGAACAAATACCCCAGACAATCGGCGTACGTCCTTTACTGACAACAAAACGGGTCATTTCTTGCATGAAATCATGTTCAAGTTCGCGCGAATTGCTAAATTTCTTCTCTTCTATTGCCGCCTGACAAACCAGACATTTATCCCAATTAGTTGTTTTGGCTTCATCACCGCCGATATGGATATATGGGTTTTCCGCAAAAAGATCGATTATTTCGCTGAGTATATTTTTTATAAATTTTCTTGCTTGACGACTACCGATACATATCTCCCTGCTTTCAGGGTTTTCTCCACATGTCAGGTTAGGATATTTTTTGATAATGCACCTAGAATGACCTGGAATATCAAATTCTGGAATAACAGTTATACCCTTAGCTGTGGCATGAGAAATGACTTCTAAAACCTGAGCCTTACTGTAACTCCCTCGATCTAACTCAAAATCTTCAACGAGACTTGAGACCGAATCGAGTTCAAGACGCCATCCGGAATTATCGGTAAGATGCCAGTGGAAACGGTTTATCCTCCATGCGGCGAGAACATTAAGGATTCCTTTTATAGTTTCGACGCTCTGGAAGTGGCGGGCGCTATCTAACATGAAGCCGCGCCACCCGAAACGAGGCTGGTCATGGATTTTCCCACATGCTAATTCCGCATAATGAGCGCCGCAATTAAACGCTATAGCGAACATCTGTCGAAGCGCGGTAAGAGCATAACGCATGCCGTTTAGGTCTGAACTTTCAAGAGTGATCTTCATATCGGAAATATTCGCTGACCATTCCTCTTCAGAATATCCAGCGTTGCGTTTAAGAATTATTTGAGCAGAGTTTTCGGGTGTTTCATGGAGTTCCATTCTATATCCGGCACACATCTCAACAAATTCTTTTTTCAATGAAAAATACAATTCATCAATATGAAATGAACAGAGTTGCGACGGGTTGAATGAACCGCCTGAATCTGAAACTTCTAACGGAGCAGGAATAATATTTCTCAGTGAATTCGCCGATTGACTATTTTTAGTTGGCATTGTGATTTTCCTTAAATTACGTGACTGGCTATCGCTATACTCGTTTCGATTGAAAACTTAAATTCCGCTTGTCGCTTTTTGGCATATCTTAGCCCTCAAAGAGTATAGATACTTTTGAAAAAACTATAATACAATAAACAGATTATATCTAGTTCAAATCAATGTTTTTCCTGCCCACTCACGAATTCAGGTTTCAGCCAGACATTTCTGAATATTTCCCATGCCGCAGAACGACTTAACCCATTATATTGTCCAGCTTCAGTTTCCGCGTTAACAAGTCTGGGGCACGCTTTCAAGACTGGAATTAAAAATTCCCAATCTACAGAGCCAAAACCCGGAGGAAAGTGTTGATCCGCACCACCATTATTATCATGGAGGTGACAGGTGACCAAATAAGGGGCCATATTTTTAATGGCCGTTTCAATTCCTTCTTTGATATGGGCATGCCCAACATCGAGACACAATCCTAGAGAAGAATGTTCATATTCCGCGGCCAGTGCAGCCACTTCATCGCTCATCTGGTAATCAATCATATTTTCCATCGCTATCTTAACTCCTGATTTTTCTGCTTCAGGTAAAAGCTCATCAAGAGTTTTACGTATCTGACCGTGCAAGTATTCTTTAGAATATTCGAGATTATTTTCTCCCAAATGAACCGTATAAGTAAGACAGCCCATATCTCCGACGCGGTTGATAAATCTACCATGAGACAAAGATATTTTCTTCCGCTGCTCTTCGTCTGGACAACTCAACCCGTATTCATTTCTCCAGGGACCATGACACGCCTGTCCATTTAGATTGGCCGCAAGCATTTTCTTACGGATAATATCAAGGAACGAACCTTTCTCTTCATCTCGCAACCACCAATCTGGATGAATAACAATATTTTTGGCCCCCATTTCATTTAATTCGGCAAACGCTGCATCAATTTGAGCATCAGCTATTTTCCCCCAGTCAACAAAATAAACAAGCGGAATTTGTTTCATTTTTACGCTTTCCTCCCGAGTTCTCGCCAAGCAGCGAGGATAAGTTCTGATGTTTTAGGTGAATATGGATTTGAGCGCGGGGTTGTTTCATAGCCACCGCGTCCGTAATTCCAGCAATTCGGGATATAGCCGGTACCTGACCCGTTCGCCATAGACGCAACCATAGCAGTCCGGTCGCTGAAAATCCCTTTACGGATAGTCAGGCCAATTTCAACAAAAGGCTCACAAGGAACGGAAGCAATTACAACGTTTCCGATGTCAAGTCTTACAAGATTGAATTTTTCGGCCTTATTTTTTTCAGATATTTTCAGTAAGCTTGCTGCAAAAAACTTTAATGCAAAAGGAGTTTTACGGGCAAGATCAGCAGCGGTTAAATCAGGCCCTCCAAGCCTGTTAATATCGATTTCAGGATATTTATCAACTATACTTTGAGCTTCTTTGATTTCAGCAACAGAAAGCACACGTGGCGGAATATTAATTTGTTGACAGTAAGTTTTTAGTGCTACATTGTTCATTGGACAAAGCGACGGAAGAGCTTTGCTGATGCTTTCTGCGTAACCTATACCTATACGCTTTGCTTCAGCTTCGTTGGTTTGCACCGCATCAGTTCTAACATCAAAATGATTAATATTCCCGGAGCATCCAATGAGCGGTATCACTATGCTCTTGGCTCCAAGTTCCTGCTGTAGGTGCCGAATCGTAAATCCCGGCCAGTCTCCAGATATTAAACTCCCGCCAGTAGTGTCAGAATGATTTACTATATTCACGATTAGGGCTTTTGTTATGCCATTGCACTTAAAGGCCAATAATGGGATTTCCGGATCTATTTCGCCCTCGGGGCGAACAATTGAGGGATTGCGTTTCCCTGGATTTGTCGCTACATGCCCATCTTCCATCCAGTAACGTCGATTAAATCCAAAACGATTATCTCGGGTAGTGGCATGTTCTACAGTACATAGTTGCAAATCAGTTATCGCATCCTGAAGTGCTTGAATTGTCTTTATCGCCACAAAACGGATATATTGTGGCTTGAACCCCGCCCGAGACGGTCTTACCTCCGGAGCTGTATGCGAATGAGTAGCAGTTACAATCATATTACCAGGACAAATCTTGTCTATCTTTGACGCTGCCATTACATTTAACAAACTACTCCAAAGTTCTTGAGGAACCGCGATCAAATCATATTGAATTATTGCACAATATGTTTGACCGGAATGGAGAACGAGAACACGTACTTCAATGTCATCAGCGACTCCTGTCCACATTCTAACATTGAAGTAACCAGCAATGCCAATCGGTATTTCAGGATTAATACAACGCCGTCCAGAGCCGAAATAGATTTGATTATTCATCTCTAATTCATCCTAACCGCAGGGGTCATTTTACCACAAATTTATCAACGGTGGTCTCCCCACTGAAAACGTCCGTTGCCTTGATTGTCCATGATCCTTTCGCTGCATTTAATGGAACGGCGAAGCTATAACTCGCGTTTCCCCCCTCGGCGAATAACATTTTGTTAAAAGCCAGACTTTCTTTGCCATCAGGATTTTTAACTTCAATCCTAAATATATGATCCGCAAATTTTTGCGTATCAGCATTAACCTTAATTTCGGTAATTATTTGCCCGTTATTATGCGATATTTTCAGATTTAAGCCATTAATTTTATAAGGTAAAAGAGTAAATAATGACTGAGTAAAGGGACCTATATCATAAGGAAATTCGCGCCCAAACCCTAGATACTTACCTTTCAGCAGATCATAAATGTGATGATTCTGCATTAACTTGATAGTCCATTTATTGGTTTTGGTATCAATGTTTTTTGCCTGATTGAAATCGCGAACTACACCAAGAATACGTAACGGCCCATTCTCTTTCATACAGATATAAGCTGCCTTGAGACTTTCTTCATTTGAATCTTCTATTTTCACTCGTGGATTTATACCAACATCGCCCAGCATCTTTGTCACCAGCGTTCGAATATTTTTTGCCTTGGCGAGATTATTTTTAAAATATCGCATCACCTGCCAATCACCATATGCGGCAGGAAGACCACAAGCAAAATATAAGGTAAAACCTTTTCCATACTTATTTATAATCACAGCGGGATATGTTTTTCCCTTATAATCAACCGAAGCCAATGTTTCCCCTGAAACCGTCGTAATTCCAGTTTCAAAAGCTTTCACTTTAACGTCAAAGTCACCAGTAAGCCTTGCTTCATCCTTGACAAAAGCATTTTTATCGCGGTTAATTCCAAAAACTTTATCAAGAGGATTGTTCGTTCGCGGCTTGCCATGTTGATCATATACCCCTGGCATCATGTCTGCAATCAGTACGCCACCGTTAGCGACAAAAGCCTCGGTTTTGGATATTTCTTTATCAGACATCGCACTACAAGTTGGTAAAAATAATGCCTTATATTTTTCCTGTAGCAGGTTACTATTTTCAAGTTGCCCATACGCGATATAGTCATAGTCTAGGCCAGAATCTCTGAGGATATTATTAACCCCCTCTACCGCCTTTACTCGTGCATCTTCAAGCCCCAACATCCAGTCAACCTTGATGGATGCTGGAGAATAAAGCAATGCAATCGGATAGGTCATCATCTTTGAATTTAATACCACTTCTGCTGGACCATTCTTGTAATTGTCGAGCGCTCGCTTCAAGTCCATAGCCGTATCTGGAAAAGTATAATCTGGATTAACATAGAATCCTCCACTATAAACATTAAATCCGGTTGCACCTTGAACGAGATAATTTAGAATCTCCCAATTCAGGTAGTCATAACCATTGTCATAACCTATCCAGCCATTCCAAATAAGCTTTCCGCTGGAAAAGCAACGCTGCTGAATTGTCTGTTCTCCACCATAACTTTCCATTGCTTCCAAGGATTTCATAAGTAAATACCAATCCCAAGCATTAAATGCTTTTGTCTCTTGGGTTCCAGAAAGGGCATAACGGAATTTAGGATCAACTTTTTTCAGCCCTTTAACAATCTTGCTAATTGCGTCGGCCCGATTCCAGTCATTAAAGGTCAAATGATCCACCCATGGCGCGAAAGAGTCGCGTTCTTTAACCTCTTCTGTGGTCATGGCAACGACTTGACTCCAATCTGTAAAGTTAGTCATCCAACTCTCATTAAGACTGGCAAGCGTACCGTATTGTCCCTTTAGCCAATTACGAAATTCTCGTTGGCAATCTTCTGAAAAACATCCATCCCACTTACTGATACTATTTGCTTCATCCGGACCACCGCGATAAAGCACCCCATATTTTTCAGTCCACTGTTCAACCTCTGACTTCGCTTCCAAATTATCCTTAAATCCCTTTTCACTGAGACATGGTGTTCGAATAAGATCAAATTTATCTTTTATTTTTTTGCGGGCATCGTAGGGGAATTTTCCGCCGGAACTCGCCGGGGTATTGCTGGCGAGGATTGAAAGCCCGAGTTCACGTCCCGCCATAATTTCATCTTTAATATCCGTACGGAAAAGCTTGAGTGCCGTTGCTCCAAGAATTTGCAGTCTAGAATAATATTCTTTTAGCAAAAAATAATGTACGCCACGCATAGATAAATTGGGCCAGCCAAAAGCAATCTGCATAATGCGGCTGTCAGGCTCCCCATAAACAGCAAAATTTCGACGTTTTTCGGAAATAATTTTATTGCCCCTGACGACCCTAACATGAGCGTCAAACGTAAGTGTTCTGCAATCGTTCATCAATAATTCAAAATCGACTTTACCATCTTTACTGAGACCACTAGTTGTCGCAAATTTATTGCCAAAAGAATCATAAAGCGCCAATTCAACTTTTTCACTATTAGAACTGGATAATTTGGCCGAACACTTAAAAACATCAGAATTTTTCCAAACTTTGTCCACGGCAGTTAATTCCAACAGCGAAACCGCTGGCTTTGTATTAAAGGAAGCACTGCCCCACCATTCGGTTCCTTTTTCGCCTTTAATTATCACGTCGGCAAAATGTATTCCCTCAAGCCCCGGCTGGTCAAATAGTATTTCAATCTTATTTTCACCCGATTTCAAATCGAAATCAACCTCTTTATGCTGTTCGACCTGATAATATTTATTGCGAATCTTTAGATCAATTTTTGCTTTTTTGACTTCTTTACTGTCTAAAAGAAATGATAATGTTGTCCCTGAAGTAACCTTCAGGTTACGACCTTCAATTGCAAATGGGGTCCGTGCTGTCCAATAAACCATTTTGGCCAACAAAGATATTTGGTATTCCCAGTAATTATATTTTACTTCACCAACCCCCGTGAAAAGCATCATCGGTAGAATTACTCTTCGGGAATGCTCGTTATAATAGCCGTCACGTTTTCGCCCGGCAACACTCCAACTCGTGGCAGCAACACGGCCCTTGCCATAGTCGAATGTCGCAATCAATGGCTGACCATCAACCGTTGCTAATATGTCTCCGGCCGTGGAGTACGGCAGTGCATTTGACGCAGGAAGTGCATCAAACGGAATGCCCTCTGTAATCTGGTGATTTTTCGCGGATTTCCAAGCTCCATAAATTCGTTTAATGTTGATTGGCAAAGTAAAATGCTGAGATAACTCAGAAGGTGCCGATTCTGGTGCAATCAATACGAGACCAGCTCCTCTTTTGACCTGACTGAGCAGAGCATTTTCGCAATCTTTCGGTAGATACTTCCACAGGTCACTGGAAACCACAATCGAATCATATTGATTTTGGTCCAACTTCTTGCTCAGTTTTAAATAACAATCTTTTTCATTCAGTACGGTAGTAAAACCTCCAAGACGCCAAATCCCGGCAATATAATTAGTGTGTAAATCCATCTCAAAACGTTGGGACATCTCCACTGCGTCGCGGATACCGCTCTTCCCGCGACATACCACCAGCACCTTAGGCTTCTTACCGGCAAACGGACGAGCCCAATTAACATGAGGTGTTTCAACCGACAGCGAATGGAAATCCAATTCCATTTTTTTTACTTGAGCTTCGCTTTCTGGTTGTTTGCTAGATATTGGAGACCTAACATGTGTACCGGTAAAACGTTTAAAATTAGTGACCGCATCAAATTTAAAAACTTCTTTACCAAACTCGTTAACTTTTACGCGAAATACCCAAGTTCCAGTAGAAGGTAACTTATAATTAATTGGAATGGAAACAGGCCCAGTTCCCAACTGACGAGACTCTTCTTTAATTTCTTTAAAGTCCAGACGACTTCCGACCACCCTTCCTGCTTCAACCACAATCTGGTAGTTTCCAGCATGAGTAGCCTGTAATTTAAGGTTGATTTCTTCCGGAAAGACCTCATAATCCTTCTTTATATCCAAACTACCAACAAAATCTTTTGAAACCGCATCGGGCACACCAACTCCATGAAATGGGACTAGGTAAAAGGTCGTATCCATGAATCCGCCGGCTTTAATCGGATAAGCCCCTAGACGGCATTCTATTGTACTCGTTTTATTGTCACTCGACCAGAAGCCGAATGTTTTCAATAACTTATAGTCCATTATCAAGCCTAAACCCTTGCCAGAATCAGTAACTATTCCCGTCCAGCCATCTACGGCACCTGGTGCCCATAATGTTTGTTGTTTCCCTGGATTTCTCTCCACTCCCATTGCGCCAGGATAAATCAAATTGAAGTGCTCGTTTCCACTATGAATAGCACCCATCAGCCAGAATCCATAATTTAAGGGAACTACATTTGCCATATCGTTAGTTATATGATAATCGACTTTCAGTGCGGAATCATTTTTGTTGAGAGAATAAGTTTTGCTGACTGTAACATTACTGAAAAAACCACTTTTACCGGAAGCCAAAACCTCTACCGCAAGTGTGTCTCCACTTTTGCTTATAATTTTATAATCGTAAGTAATACCGCGGAAAACATCGCGGGTTTCTGTGCCACCGGGCCAAAAACGATCATTAAACATTCCTCCATAGCCACCTTGATTTTGGAATTTTATCAGATTGGTCTTAGTTTGTCGATCAAAAGCAAAATTTACCACGCCTCCATTAGACGGATCAATAATATAACTAACTTGATCATTTTGTAATAAAATATCTGTTTTACCATCACCATTGAAATCTTTTTCCAACAACTTATACCCAGCGGTCTCTGTTTTAAGCAACGCTTCAAATGGATTAATTTCATAATTATTTTTTGCTATAGGGTTATCTTCTGCCATAGATTTCTTGCTTTGTGGAGCCGCAAAAAATTCTATTTCCGTAACGCTAATCCGTGAAATACCTTCAATAGAAATCCGAACACTGGACACCAGTTGCTCGGAATTAAGCGGCACATCCAAAGGCATATAATATGGCTCCCCTTCTGGTAGTTCGTAAGGCTGATTCGGATGGATTCCTCCAAGTAATACCTGCTCAGTAGCTTCTGTTTTGCCATAAACATTTACACGTTTAATCCCATAACTTTTTTTCCAGCGAAATATATGTACTTTAACTAGTTTTAAATTCACAGGTTCGGGAAAATTGAATATTATATCAACTGGTTTTTTGCCAAAGTCCCTGTTAAGCCATATAATGCGGCTGGGAGATACTTTAACCCCATCCAACAATTTTATCCTAGCGGGATCGCCATGAGTTTTTTCTTCTTTAACTCCATCCAAGGTCGGTTGCTTAAAATCATAGCCGAGAGGTTTAACCTTTTCTAATTCTGCTCCAAAAGTTAAAACTGTTAACCCCATCCATAAAAACAATAACAAAACCCTTTTAAAATTCATAATAGTCAACTCCTTTTAATTTCTTATCTTATGTCATCAAAATAAACATCAGTACTAACGGTTGGAGGATTTTCTTTTTTCCCCTCAACATGTCCGTCTAAATATACTAAATTACCTGTGTTGTTATGGCGCCGGCCCAAAATATACCCTTCCATGACATTTGCCGCCCCCGGTGCCGTTGCATACCACGGATAACCTTTGGTTGTTGGATCCACCCAACCTTTTTCCACCAGTAACATCGTCTGGGAATGGAAACGGTGTTTTGAAAGTTTGCCTGTCCCGTTATAATATCCCAGATAGTAGTTATATCCGTAACCAACGTTGTGATAGGTTGATTTGGGGTCAACTGATGGACACCTATAAAGGCTGTTAGTTTTTTTCCACGCTTCGTAAGTATACCCGACATATTGTTTCGATGGTAATAAATCAGCATGGCCGGCATAAGAGTTTACCAGCTTTGTGTCTTCACATTTTGGCAGGTATTCGTCATTATCATCTGCATAAAACAAGAAATACTGGCCAAGTTGTTTCAATTGGCTTTTGCATTTAGCTTCTCGTGCACTTTCCCTCGCTTTGTTGAGCGATGGCAGCAACATTGCGGCTAAAATTGCTATGATGGCAATCACGACCAAAAGTTCTATCAATGTAAACTGCAACGACTTACAACTTTTCAATCCCTTCATTTTTCTTCTCCGTTTTGTTGTTTTGGTTTCAAAAATAACTAACATAATATTTCATTTAAAACTCCTTTGTTTCTACTAAATTTCGACTAATTCGTTTTTTACTCTATTAATTGATTGGCGGTGTGAAAGAGACGTGGACACCAATTTTTTTCGTCGCTCACCAACACTACCATTCTCAAATAGATCAACCACCAATTCGGTAGCACTACGTCCGATCAAATAATTATTTGACCGAATTGAAGTTAATGGTGGATCAGACTGCGCCACCTCTTCAATATCATCAAACCCAAATAAAGAAATATCGTCAGGAATCCTGATCTGCCGCAATTTAAAATAATCTAATGAACACAGAGCACTAAAATCATTCTGACACCAGAAAGCAGTTGGTGCATTATGTAAATTTAAAATACGATCGAGTTGTCCAGTCATTGATTGCAAATCATTGCACTTCTCAGCAATCCATGCAGGATCAACCTCTATCCCACACTTTTCAAAACATTTTTTTATGATAGATTGTCGTTCAAGCGAAGCATTTATAAAGCCCCATTCCCGTTTAAAACCAAGATTTGGAAGGATCATCCCAACTCGACGATGCCCATTTTCACGAAGGATTTCCGCCGCCGCCATTGCCCCAGTGCGAACATCAGCGTTAACTGTACTGACGTTATCATGCTGAGAATGAGCAGAAACAAAAACTTGTGGCAAATTTTTATATGTAACCAGCGACTCGAAAGCAAAATCATCCTTAATTCCTCTGTCGCCAAAATAGACAATGCCGGTCAAACGCGAAACCAAATTATCTCGCCATTCCAAAACTTTTTTCTTTGTAGTCGCAAGGGGGGGGAGATTGACTATCATCGTTGAATAGTTCAGTTCATTCGCTCGGTCCACTACTCCACTGAGGTAATTCAAGCCCATTTGGCTTCCCTTAAATATAAAATCAGAAAGTGTGTGGGTTAGCAAAATGCCAATACAGGGAAACGAAGGCTGATATAAGTCTTTCGCTTCTTCGGAAATAAAGACTCCACGACTACCAGCACGACTAGTCAAAAATCCTTTATTCTTGAGAGTTTCATAAGCCCGATGTACCGTATTACGGTTAAGCTCAAATTCTTCCGACAGTTGACGCTCTGACGGTAGTGCGTACCCTTCTTCGAGACGATGCTTAACAATTATTTTCTTTAGTTTTTTAGATAATTGTAAATGCAATGGTTCAGGAGAATTTTTGTCAATCGTAATCATCGATAAGATCATGTTATTATCCAAATGTGCCATTTTTTCTTAACACTACTCCATATTCATCTATTTGGTATAATACATTATACCAGAATTATTAGATTTGTCAAGTGGTTTTTTGGAATTTGATAATAAAAAGTCGAAATTTGTTTTTCTACCTAAGGCTTTCTAACTTCAGTTCCTAGTAATGTTTTTTATATTACTTTAACAATAATTATTATTGCAACTGGGCGTGGATGTGCCGATTGTGACCGCTGTAATCTTTGATGATTTTGCGATCTTTGAATTTGTCCAATAGTGGCAAAACGCCGGGAGCTTGGGATTCTCCGAGTTCTAAGATCAAAAATCCTCCTGGATTTAAATAATCCGGAGCTTCCGCAATGGTGCGTCGAATCAGCTCTAAACCGTCCGCTCCGGAGGTTAACGCTAAACGTGGTTCGTAGTTTTTCACTTCGAGTTGAAGCGTTTCATATTCATCATCGGCGATATATGGTAAATTTGCCGCGATAACGTCAAAACGTCCAGTCGCAGTGGCAAATAGATCGGATATTGTGATAGTTACGTTGTTGAGCCCATAGCTTTGCCGGTTGCGTTCTGCAATCGCAACAGCATCCGGGCTAATCTCAAGAGCGATAACTTTTACATCTGGGCGTTCATAAGCCACCGCAAGCGCAATTGCGCCGGAACCGGTTCCTAGGTCACAGACTCGCGCGCCATGTGGCGCGTGACGACAAATCCATTCAACCAGCAGTTCAGTTTCAGGACGTGGAATCAGAACCCCCGGCGCGACTTCAAGTACCAAATTCATAAAATACGCTTCGCCGAGAATATATTGAAGCGGTTCATGCGCAATTCGGCGTTTGATAATTCCTTCGAGTTGTCCGAGCGGAATCTCTGCTTGATTACAGGTATATAAATTTTGGCGAGTTACTCCTAAAAGTGTGGATAAAATTATTTCTGCTTCGGTTTGCGCATCATTACTAATTTTCGCCAAACGGCGCGTGGTCGTTCGCAGTAACTGTAGAATTTCACTCATCGCTAACTTCACGGATAATGTCAACAAACTCTTTTTGTGAGATATCGTCGAGGGATTTACCCTTCGAAGATAATTTTTCGTTAACTTTAATCGCGGTTTCAGTCATGCGCTCGTGAGATTCCTCGGAACCGCCGACCAAATAAAAATTGTCACCTTTTGTGATACGTTTGTGCTCGTCTTCGTTGTTTAAACCAACTCCAAGCATGATCGACTTTTTATCTTTATTATTATTATTTGAGGCAACCATGAATATTCTCCAACAATCTACTAATCAATTATTTACAACAGGCGGTAAACGCGTCCAAGCTCCTGTTTTACTACCATTTTCACTTCTAATCGCATCATTATTCCAAGCAACTCTCCAGTGCTGATCTCCAGTTCCGCAACTAATTCATCGAAGTTTTTTGCTTCGTCGCGGAGCTGTTCGACGACTTTTTGTTCATCGCCATCTAAATTGCTAAATAGATCTTGTTGATGCAATACCGAAGATTCATTTTGTTTCATGTCGGGTTGAAATTCAAATTCCCGAATTACATCGCCGAAATTTTCAACCAAACACGCACCTTCGCGAATTAATTTGTGGCAACCGCGTGCTTGCTGATTATCTGCTTGGCCAGGAACTGCAAAAACCTGCCGGCCTTGTTCAAGCGCGATTCCCGCGGTAATCATCGCGCCACTATCAATATCCGCTTCAACCACTACTACCGCACGACTCAGACCGGAAACAATGCGGTTACGCCGTGGAAACGACTGGCGGCTAACTGGATAATCCATCGGATATTCCGATATCACGGCTCCACCGTGTTCAATAATCGCACGCGCTAACGGGATGTGATCTTGCGGGTGAATGCGCGCCAGACCACCGCCAAGCACTGCCACAGTTATGCCGCCTGCATCAAGCGTCGCTTGATGCGCGACTGCGTCAATACCATATGCGAGCCCTGAAACGACCTTCCAACCTGCATAAGCAGCATCTTCAGAAAGCCGCCGTGCCATCATTCGTCCATATTTGGTCATGCGCCGCGAACCAACCACCGCAACCGTGCGCAAATCAAATTTTGGTAAAATACCGCGAACATATAAACAAAGCGGAGGATCATAAATTTCGCTTAAATTTTGTGGATAATCTTCATCATCTCGAGTAATAATCCGCACGCCGCCGCGTTCCGCAAAGTCTAATTCTGCTGTCAAGTCGATATTATCGCGCCAGTTGGCAATTTTTGTGGCCAAAGCTGCGGGAATTTTGGGCACGCAAGCCAATTTACCGGCAGATTGTGAAAAAATCTCAGAAGCAGAACCAAATGCATTGATCAGCGCTTCAGCCCGTGCCGCTCCAATCCCTGGGATTAGGTTCAGAATAATATATGCTTCGCGTTCAGTCACAACAACTCCCAATCGCCTCTAATATCTGTTCCTCATTTAAATCGCGACACAATTCCACTTTCCCAATGGCGACTGGAATGACCAACGTCAGCTGATTGCCAAGCTTCTTCTTATCACTCTGCATCGCCTTAAAAATGGCCTTAGGCTCAAACCCAGAAACTCGTACTGGCAGTCCGGCCATTTGGAGCAAGTGCTCTTGACGTTCTTGGTCGGTCGGTTTCCAGATTCCGGCAATCGTTGACAGTGCTCCAGCCATCGCCATGCCAATAGCAATCGCGCTACCATGACTGATTTCGAATCTTGACAATAACTCAATGGCATGCCCGAAGGTGTGGCCGTAATTCAAAATCGCGCGAATTCCAGATTCCTTTTCATCTTCAGCCACAATTTTAGCCTTCAAGCCACAACAACGAGAAATGATCTCACGGTTAATCTTAGCTTTCACTGCTTCGAGTTGGGTAAATAACTCTGCATCCATGATTACGCCATATTTAATCACTTCAGCAAGGCCGTTGATAGCCTCTCCTGTTGGTAAAGTTTTGAGCACGTCGGTATCAATTATCACTTGTTCTGGCTGGTGAAAAGCACCAATTAAATTCTTACCAGATGGTAAATCGGCGCCTGTTTTGCCGCCAACGCTCGAGTCAACCATTGCCAAAAGCGTCGTTGGGATTTGGATAAAACCAATCCCACGCATATAAATTGCTGAGGCAAATCCAGTCAAATCACCGACCACGCCGCCACCGAGCGCGACCATCAGAGAGTTGCGATCTAGCCCTGCACTAATTGCAGCGCTACAAATATCCTCAACAGTCTTCAGGGTTTTATGCTGTTCCCCTGGTTGGATGACAAAGCTATGGACTTCCGCGCCAGAAGCTTCCAAGCCAGCCGTAGCTTTTTCCAAATAAAGCGGCGCAGTATTAGTGTCGGCAACAATTAAAACTTTACGGTTTTCGGCTTTATGGAAAACTGCTCGGGTTAATAAACCTTTGCCAATCTCGATGTTATAGGAGCGACGCCCCAGCTCAACTCTAATTTTATCACGATGCATTTATCTTAATTCCATTTAGTTTTAAATAATGTTATCAAAGTATTCCATAACTATATTTTTTCAATTTAACTGTCGTATTTTTGTGTTCTAAAATTAGCGCGCGCATAATGCGCGCGCTAATTTGAACTTAATATTTTACTTGGATTGAGTCAACTCTTTGGCGATTTTCACCGATGCCATAGCGTCAAGCGCATAATGAGCTCCGATCTCTTCTGCATAATCACGATCCACAACTGCGCCACCAATCATAAACGGAATATTTATACCGCGAGCGCGCGCCAATTCCGCCACATCCTTCATCCGAACCATCGTCGTCGTCATCAAGGCCGAAAGCCCGATTAGAGCCGCATTTTTCGCTATTGCTTCATTGACTATGCGTTCAGCTGAAACATCTTTACCTAAATCAACGACCTCAAAGCCATAGTTTTTCAACATCAACGCAACGATGTTTTTACCAATATCGTGAACATCGCCCTCAACCGTAGCAATAACCACCACCGGCTTGGCGCCAGTTCCTGCGGAATCCTTTTCTAACAACGGTTCCAAAACCTGAAACCCTCTACGCATTGTTTCTGCACTCATCATCAATTGTGGCAGAAAATAGATTTTTTTATCGTAAAGATCGCCAACTTTATTGATGGCCGGGATCAGATTTTCATCCATAATCGATTTAGCGGTAATGCCAGAATCAAGCGCAATCTGGATCGTTGCAGGAATCCCTTCTTCATCACCTTCCACGACCATGCGGAATATTTTTTCGGACGGAGTTTCGCTGATATCTTTAGTTTTAGCTCTTACATTCCCAACTGTTCCATATTTCCCAACAAAACGCATCATATTGTGATCGCGAGCACAGAGTGCATCGCCAGCAGCGACAATCTCCATCAATGCGGCATTATCCGGATTAGCAATCGCCATCGTCAAACCATTACCCATCGCCATCGCTAGAAATGTGTTATTAATCAATCCCCGCGCCGGCATACCAAAACTAACGTTTGAAAGCCCGCAAACCGTATTGACTCCAAAATCCTGACTACACCAGCGAATTAAGTCCAAAGCGATTTTGGGCGCATCTGGAGAACTCGAAACCGCCATAATCAGCGCATCAACGCACAAATCTTCTTTGTGATAACCGTATTTTTGTGCTTCCGCAAAAATAGACTGGATTACCTCCGCGCGCTCTTCTACCGAATTTGGAATACCGCCATCGGTCAGAGGTAGTAAAATAAACATCGCTCCATATTTAGCAGCAATCGGAAGCGTCTGTTCAATCCGAGTTTTTTCAGCAGAGATAGAATTCACAATCGCACGTCCCGGATAAACCCGAAGCGCCGCCTCAATCACCGCCGGATCGACCGAATCAATGCAGAGTGGCCGTGGATTCGTACTTGACAATTCGGTCAACGCCTCCAGCATCATCGTCTTTTCATCAATGCCTGAAAGTCCAAAATTCAGATCCAAAACCGCCGCACCATTAGCATCCTGAGATTGCGCAAATTCCCGAACCATGTTTAGAGAACCCGCTCGCAATTCGGCTTGCAATGCTTTTTTGCCAGTCGGATTAATGCGTTCGCCAATCACCGCAAACGGCTGGCCACTGCCTAGTAGACAATATCCGCGCGCGGTAGAAATCGCACTCAAAGAATCGCGCATCGGCGGACCCGGAATAAATTTTGATGAACAAGTTGCCAATTCACGGATATGTTCGGGCGTGGAACCACAACAGCCACCGATTATATTTACTCCCGCTTGCGCAAAATCCTTAGCAAACGCACCAAATTCCGCTGGTTGCATCTGAAATACCGTTTCGCCATTAATCAGTTTCGGCAGTCCCGCGTTAGGTTTAGCCACTAGTGGAATAGTTGCATAAGGCTTGAGTTTCTTGATTACCTCCAACATATCTTCTGGGCCAGTAGAACAGTTACAGCCAAACGCATCGGCACCAAGAGATTGCATTGTAATCAACGCAGACAAAGGATCATTGCCCATTAAAGTACGTTGATTTTGATCAAAGGTCATAGTCACCATTACCGGCAAATCACAAGATTCACGGATCGCAATCACGGCACAGCGTGCTTCTTGAATATCCATCATAGTTTCCACTACAAATCCATCCACACCGCCTTCCAACAGTCCTTTCACTTGCTCTTTGTAGATGTTAACGATATCCTCAAATTCCATATCGCCCATCGGTTTGATAAATGCACCTGTTGGAGCGATATCAGCAAAAACCAACCCATCGCCAGCTGCGCGGCGTGATAACTTAGCCAAATCGCGATTAATTTCCACACAATTTTCACCAAACCCGAACTCTTCAAGTTTTAAACGATTTCCTCCAAAGGTCGGAGCATAGACAATGTCAGAACCTGCAGCTCGATAACGCTGTTGGATATCAATAATCGCATCGGGATTGTCCAGAATCCATTTCTCAGGCGAAACACCCTGTGGCATCCCGCGCTTAATCAATTCTGTACCAGTAGCGCCGTCCAAAATAACTATTTTAGATAATATAAGTTCTCGGAATTGTTTTCTATTCATAATCGTTTCTCCATAATAAAACTTTGTTCATTCTTCTATTATTCTTGAGAATTCAGAAGAAAAAACCGCGACATCGCCACGTAAATAATCTGATTAATATACCAAACAAAGGGTTTTTATTCCACTAAAAAAATTTTTAAATAAATTTTAGTAAAAATAAATAGTAATTAATAATATACTTAAAGCTCTTATTACCAAGATATTAAACGTATATCCATGCATAAAAAAGTTGTAATTTTCTTTTTTTACCTGAAGTTTAATGATTTTCGAGTTGTTAATTCAAAAAAAATGGATATAATATATGGAGTTACTAACCCAAAACCTGTAGGAGGGAAAGATGAAGCACAGTTTTTATGACGTCAAAGAGAAGAGTAAGGTTGATGCCGAAGTGACCGAAAAAGTTACCTACGGAACAGCAGGCAATGAGCGTTATGCGTTCAAAGCGAAGACCAAAGACGGCCGTAACCTGACCGCTTTTGTCAGCAAAGCCACTTGGGAAAAATCCACAGCCAAGAAAGCTAAAAAGTAATTCAACGCTGAATTAACCTTCCAAATGCTCCCGAACCGCAAGTTCGGGTGCATTTTTTTTGGGGAATTATCATGTTTTTTGCGATAATTCCTTATTCTTACGGATAAAAATGAAACTTATATTACAAATAACTGTTTTTTTAATAGCTTTGACTATGATCGGTGCAGAACGCGTCGTATCATTAACCCCGAATCTCACTGAACTTGTTTTTGCGCTTGAACAGGAAAAAAAACTGGTGGGTCGCTCTTCCGCTTGCGATTATCCTGAGGCGGCCAAAAAGATTCCAATCGCTGGAGATTTTGCTAAACCTTCGCTGGAACCGCTCGCCGCACTACGTCCAACCCTTGTAATATCAGAAGCTACCCGCGGTCTCCAGCATGCAACCGCTATCCGCAATTTGGGTATCAAATTTGTTTCGTTGCCCAGCGTCTCTATCGCAGATTGCTTGAAAAATATTGCCAGTCTTGGAGAACTGTTAGGTTGTAAAGAAAATGCCGATGAATTAATCAAACAGACAAAAAAAGATTTGCAACAACTCCGTTCGACCTTGCCGCCATTGGAACAACGTCCCAAAGTGATAATCCTAATTTCAGATTCGCCATTAATCACTGTAGGCCGTAGCAGTTTCATCAATGAAATGATCGAATTGGCCGGAGGGCGCAATGTCGGCGCTGTCAGAGAAGAAAATTATTTTACTTGTTCAATGGAATATTTGGTTGAACAACAACCAGACGTTTTAATTATGGCTCCGCACATGGCTTCTGGAATTAAGAAATTAAAACAAAATCCAGCATGGCAAGGTTTGCCAGCAGTTAAAAACAACCGTATTCACGCAAATATCGATCCCGCGATCCTTTATCGTCTCGGCCCGCGCACGGTTGAAGGCATCAAAACCATGCGCAAACTATTCTTCCCAGACCCCAGTCAAAAGCCTTTAATGAAGGGACCATCTGACCGCTAGAAATTTACTTTTAGTCGGCTCGTCAACTATATTAAAAACACGGCCGGCAGATAATGTTCAGGACCTCAAATCCGCGAATGTTTATGCTATATCATATTTATTGGAGCTTTTAAAACAACACAATTTAGTTTTAAACTAGTCGCCATCCCAATGCTCTAGACGTGAAATGAGAATATGAATTGTAAATAATAATATTAAGCCATTAAAATTAACGAAATTACTTTTATGATTATGTGTCCAACTGACTTATTTTTCGAGAGAAAATAAAGTAAACTTTTGAAAAAGATCACTAAAGAAATAAGAAAAGAAGCCAGACAGAGAAAAATGAAATTTTTACCAATTCCAAGATACATGCCGAACTTCATGACGAACTTCATGACGAACTTCATGACGAAGATGGAAAGCATTGGGATTAACAGATATAACCCAATTTCATAGATATAAGTTAAAACATTACCCTTGTATTTTGTTTCTGTGTGACCCATAAACTGTCTTGAAAACCAGTGGTTAAATTTAACGGATCGACGCAGAGCCTCTTCACCAGAATTAATGGCTGAATTTATGCCCGAATCATGCTTAAAAACTTTGAAATTGAAGAAAGTGACGAACTAATCGTCACTTTTGTGCAATATGCCGAATGACTTATTACGAGGTTCCAAGGATTTTTTTGGGAACCGATAAAGTCGCATTCACATCAGATACCGGTGACTGTCAATTGAAAATGAAATAAAAGCAACCAACGGGAGCGGTTATGGCGGATTGCGGCTTGATCGCTGACGAGTTCTATGAACTTTAACCTTAACTTATAACGTAATATCAATCCTAAATTCGCGCGCGCATTATGCGCGCGCGAATTAGGGATATACTTTACAACTCTCCAATGCTTCCTCAAAGAAAACAATGTGCGAGATAAGTAATCAGTGTTTTACGATAACTCCGGGATCAATCCTCTTCGCCCTGCGATGCTTGGTATTTCGCTATGACATCGCTAGCAATATTAGTTGGAACTTGTTCAAAGCGCGAGAAACTCATTTCAAACAATCCACTACCTTGAGTTAATGAACGCAACTCCGTCGCATATCGTGACATTTCTGCTTGCGGAACTTCAGCCATAACAACCTGCAGGCCATCTTCAACACTCATACCGAGGATACGTCCTCGGCGCTGATTCAGGTCGCCGCTGATATCGCCCATATATATGCTGGGAATATGGATCGCAACTTTCATAATTGGCTCTAGTAGCACTGGTTTTGCTTTACTCATGGCATCTTTGAATGCACGCCGAGTGGCGATTTTAAAAGCCATTTCGGAAGAGTCTACGTCGTGATATTTGCCATCATAAACGGTTACTTTCAGGCGTTCAACTTTACAACCAGCCAGTGGTCCATTGACCATTGATTCGAGAACACCCTTTTCGACTGCCGGAATAAAATTCTTAGGAATTGCTCCTCCAACAACGGCATTTTCAAATGAAAACGTTTCGGCAGGTTCAATTTTCAGATAAACCTCGCCAAATTGTCCATGCCCGCCAGATTGCTTTTTGTGCCGAAAATGTCCTTCCCCAATTCCTGTTATAGTTTCGCGATAAGCAATTTTAGGCGCAGCAGTATTAATTTCGAGTTTATAATCCCTAAGTAATTTCTTAATAACATGCTGGAGATGCCGTTCGCCCATGCCTGACAATAAAAATTCATGAGTCTCTTTATGTCGCGAAATAATAACGGTAGTATCAGTCGCAATAATTTTATTGAGACTGCTTACAATTTTATCATCTTCTCCAGATTTCACCGCTGAAATCGCATATGAGAACACCGGTTCTGGATAATTTACCTTTGGTAACTCTTTTACCTCGGCTACCGAAGCAATGGTATTGCCAATATTAGCGTCTTTAAGTTTTGGAGCCGCAAAAAGCATGCCAGGAACAGCTTCATTGACGATTTTTTGACTTTTTCCGTTCATTACGATCAAATTCCCTAAACGATCTTTGTTGCCAGTGGTGATATTAAAAATATCTGTTTCGGCCCTAAAGGTGCCACTGAAAACACGGAAAAAGGTTAATTTCCCCACAAATGCGTCATTCTGGCTTCGGAAAGCCAATGCCACTGCAGGTCCTTCTTCAGAGATTTCCATTTTAGATTCGTCACGCATTATCAAGTTTTTGCGCTCAAGAGGATTGGGAGAAAAGGCATTAATCGCATCCATCAGTTCTGTGACGCCGATATCCTTGATTGAACTTCCGGCAAAAACTGGTGCCAAACTGCCACTGCATATTGCAATCTTCAAACCGCGGTTGATCTCTTCAGTAGTCAACTCTTTGCCTTCAAGATATTTTTCCATTAATGTTTCGTCTGCTTCGGCGATGGTATCCATCAAAGTTTGACGATATTTCTCCAGCTCAGGAGAAATATTTTCTTCGGTTAAAATGTTGACGATTCCAGAAAAATCGGCTTCTTTTCCTATTGGATATGTTAATGGAACACAAACGGTTTTGCCATATGCTTCCTGGAGTTCATTGATAACGCGTTCGAAGTCTGAACCCTCCATCTCTAAACGGTTGACATAAATAAAACGGGGTAAATTGAGCCCAACCGCCCGTTGCCAACCGCGACCAGTACCGGTTTCAACGCCATTGACACCATTGATAACCAAAATCGTGCTGTCGACCACGTGCAAAGCGCACATCATTTTCCCAACAAATTCATTGTAGCCGGGGGGATCGATAAAGAACCAGCTGTTGTCTTTATATTCGCAAGTTAATGGGGTTGAATAAATACTACTTCTTTTTTCTTGTTCAGTTGGAGCGTAATCTGATACGGACGTCTTCTGGTCGACACTGCCCAGTCGGTCTACTGCCCCGGCCTTGAACAACATCAAATCACATAAAGACGTCTTACCGCAGCCGCAATGGCCAGTTACTCCAAAATTTCTGATTTCGCGAGCTTTCATGACAACACCTCTCTTTTTGAGTTTGTTTGAAAAAAACTAGGCTAAGTCAAAACAATAGCAGATGAATTTAAGATGTCAAAACTTAATTAAAAGAATCTTAGTACAAGATTATCGGGGCTAATCTAGGATTAAAATTATTTTTCTAATTATGCGCGCATTAATTTAAGCTCGATACATAAAAAATAAAAATTGTCGGAAATATGATTATAAGGGCTCTTCTTAAAATTATTATTACTTCACGGCAATATTTTGAAAAAAATTAAAAATAACAATTATGACTCCTCAAATATGATGTAGTAAGCCATTCGTCATATCAAGAATATCAATTCGTCATTTAGTGAGTGTGGTTTCCGTATTGATTTTGGTTAAGAACACAAACCGGTCTTCAAAGCGACGTTAGAAAAATAATTTTATGACGGTAGTTAGCCGTTTGCCGAAATCATTTTTATTGCTTTTGGAATGAGCGATGGAAGGTCGTCACTTATCGTCCCTGTGCCGTTTTCACTTAATTCTCCTGCAAGACCATGAATAAATACTGCAGCACTAATAGCGTCAAAACAGTCGTCTATCTTATTTATATATGAAGCAATAATTCCAGCGAGACAATCTCCGGAACCGGCAGTCGCCAAATTAATATTACCTGACGTATTGACGCGATATCTTCCATCCGGCGAAGCTACGATGGTTTGGAATCCTTTTAAAACGACGAATGATTTCGTCGTTTTTGCTAAATTTAAGGCTTGTAGATGACGTTCCATTCCGATATATTTATCTAAGCCAAATCCTTTTAAAAGTCGCTTCATCTCTCCAGGGTGCGGGGTCATTATTCTGATTCCGTTGCATTGATAAATATGACGATTATTGCTGATAATATTTAAGGCTCCAGCATCGATAACAATCGGTTTTTCAACATTTAATAAATTGGTAAGGAAATCGTTATTCCGCCAATCTTCACTCAAACCAGGCCCCACTACGACACTGTTGCTTTCGTCAATTAATCGTCTGATTGAATCAATTTTAATATCATAAAATCCATCTTGATTATCAATAAAATGAACTATTAATGACGCCGGATAATTAACGAAGCGCTGGTTTGCGGTTATGACTCGTGACATTCCACATCCTGCACGTAATGCTGATAATGACGATAGGATTGGCGCTCCTCCATAAAGTGCAGAACCACCGATAACTAATACGGATCCGCGGGTTTTTTTATGGCTATTATATTTCTCTTTTTTAAAATATTTTTTAGCATCTGATAAAAATATTGTATCTAACAAAGATGTAGTATTATAACTTTCAATCCCGATATCAACGCACCTTAATGTTCCACAAAATGATGGGCCGTCATTTTTAAAAAAACCAATTTTAGGATATCCGATAGTTACTGTCAAGTCGGCTTTAATAGATGACGAAGCTACAACACCGGTATCGCCATTTAAACCAGAAGGGATATCGATGGCAATAATTGGCACACCAAAGCTATTGATCTGTTCAATCGTCGTTTTAAAGAGTTCTTTAAGCTCTCCATTGAAGCCGGTTCCAAGAAGACAATCAATGACGACATCACCATCTTTTAAAAACAATTCTCTTAGTGGCTTAATCATCACCGATTGTGGAGTTAATTTTGCGTGAAAGAATGAGGTTGGTGATTTTATCTCATTGAGAGGCGATGCTGAAAAAATAATTACTTCATTTGCCGTATTCTCTGCTAAATATCTAGCAATGACGAAACCATCTCCACCATTATTGCCTGAACCAGTTACAATTACAAAACGACGAATGTGTGACGAATCATATTTTTTTATAAATTGAAGAATAATTTGTGCGGCACCATTGCCAGCTCGTTCCATTAATTTTTCAGCCGTAATACCTTTTTCTTCGATAGCAATTTGGTCAAGATGCCGCATAGTCGTCACATCGAATGTTTTCATTTTAACTTCCTTTTCGTCATAAGCATTAACTGTTCAAAAAACCGATAATTTCCCGTCATTTTATACGTTATTTTAACTAATAACACCGTCATTTATTTTATAAACCATTCTATCATCAAAATATTTTTCATCTGGGATCTCGGTAAAAGTAAAAAATGATTGCCCTGCACAATCAATAGTTTTAAAGAAAGTCTCTTTTACTACCGGATCTAAATCTCCGGTAACATCATCGACAAGCACGACAATATCATTCTTATCATTGTTCTGTGATATAATTTCAACCGATGCCATCTTCAAGCACAATGAAATAAGGCGACATTGGCCATTTGATGCAAAATTTCTCATCATTTTTTGATCTAAAAAGAAGTCGAATTCATCAACTTGTGGTCCAAATGATGAAAAGCCGCGTTTTAAATCACGCTCCCGCTCCTGTTGAAAGCGTTCCATGAAAGACTCTTCATCAAAGCATGGAGCCAACGGATGATATTTTATTTTGAATTCAGTTGCGGAACCATAAAAATTAAGTAGTAATTTTTTAATTGAATCAGTTAATATTTGCGAATACTTCTTTCTAAAATTACTTATTATTGTTCCAAATTCAGCCAAAATAACTTCATAAGCTTTTAACATATCGACATCTACTAGCTGATTTTTTAAAATTATATTACGTGATTTAAGCGCAATGGAATAACATTGAAGAGCATAAAGATAGTTTGGCTCGAGTAATGATATAAAAAAATCCATGAATCGTCGTCGGTTCATAGAATTACCATTGACAATATTAATATCATCAGGAGAAAAAACTACTGGTTTTATCTTTTTTATAAACTCACTACTTTTAAAAATTGATTTATCATCGATTTTTAAATTACGTTTATTATCAATATAATTTATTTCTAAATGCTCTTTCCATCCCCCAATTCGATCAATTTCTGCAGCGATAATAAATCCACGGGAGCCGATACTCTTTAAGTCGCGAATTTGAAGTGTACGAAATGAACGCAACATACCAATAAAAAATAGAGCTTCAAGAAGATTAGTTTTTCCATGACCATTTTTGCCAATAAATAAATTAATTTTTTGATCAATAATTATTTCAGTTTGATGATAATTTCTAAATCCATCAATGTACAATTTTTTAATCATAAAAAATCTAAATTATAAAGGAATCCAGTCAATTTACTCAGCTATTGCGCAATGGCATGATAATATATAAAAATCCGTCTTTTCCTTCAATAGCAACTGGGCTGGCTCCATCATTGAAATTTATGCTCATCTTATCCGAATCTGAATGCTTAAACGGATCTGAGAAGAACAAGGGATTAAAGGAAAAGTCTATTTTCTCTCCTCCATATTCTACAGCCATATGGTCTTTTAATTCTCCCACAGAAGTACTAGAGCCTTCAAAATTCATTACATTTTCGTCAAAAGAAACTACAATAAATGAACTATTATCAGCAAGAGCTACTCTAGCTAAATCAAGTTTATTTATAATTTCATTCGTTGATACTTCAACTATATTACTGAATGAGGCTGGTATTACTTGGCGATAGTTAGGATAATTCCCTTCAAGTAATTTAGAGATGATAGTTATATCCTCAGTGGAGAATATAATTTGTTTTTCTCCAAATTTAATTTCAACAAACCCATCATCATTAAATAATCTCTTTACTTCAGTAGCGGTTTTTAAAGGAATGATAATGGCAGCGTCTTCTCCTTCAACGTTTTCCACCACTTTTTCAATCAACGCCAAACGCTTACCATCAGTACCTACCATGGTTGCAATATTATCTTTGATTGAACAGTATATTCCATGCAGAGCTTTTCTAGTTTCATTCAAACTGACTGCATGCGAAACCTGGCTGATCATTCGAGACAGGTCAGATTCTTTAAATTTAAGAGATTTCAAAACTGGAAATTCATTAGCAATTGGAAAGTCTTCAGTGCCAAGCCCTAACAATTTTATATTACTAGTTCCACAGCTAATTTGAGCATGATTATTTTCGTTGCATTTAAATAAAACTTTATCGCCATTAAACTTCATTGCAAAATCAATAAACTTTTTCGCTGGCATAGTAGTTTTACCTTCAGCAATAATTTCAGCATCGCATGAAGCGGTTATATTAACCTCAAGATCACTGGTGGTAAAATATAATTTATTATTTTTAGTTTCAATCAAAACATTGGCTAAAACTGGCAAAGTTGAACGTGACCCAATAATATTGGTTACTCTTTGCAACGCTTTAATCAATTTTTCCTTTTCAACATTGAATTCCATAATCTCATCTCCTTGAGTGTATTTGTTAACAGCCTCTATCTGTTTTTAGATAATTAAGAAATTAAATATATATTTATCTCTAAATATTATGGGCTGTTAATTCTGTTAATAACTCTTATTTAACCTCAAAATAATTAACTTTTAAGTGAAACAACTCTGTTACTTTTATATTGACCGCTTGACAATAACCCAGTTAGTAACATCTTTTAACACTAAATGTAAGTTTAATTAACAGGGTTATCAATAGATTTTTAAAACATTTACCAAAGGCAACGATTGCAAAATATCTATCTTAAACTTAGATTGATACAATATACTTTTTATAGTAAATCTCAATCGAAAGAAGGAAAATTATGAATAAATTTTTAAAAGGGATGTTTGAACGCTATCCGATGTTGTCTGAAAACGAAGACTCTATTAAAATATCTTATGATTTAATTAAAACTAGTTTTGAGAATAAAGGGACATTATTTACTTGTGGAAATGGTGGAAGTGCGTCTGATGGTGAACACATTGTTGGCGAACTATTAAAAGGATTTTTGAAGAAACGTCCATTAGAAGATAATATAAAGAAAAATTTTATAAATGAATTTGGCGAGTCTGGAGTAGAGATTGGCCAAAAACTTCAAGGAGGGTTAAAGGCAATTTCTTTAAATTCTCATCCTGCTTTTGGTTCTGCATTTTTAAATGACGTAGATGGAAAATTTATTTATGCTCAACAACTTTATGCTTTAGGTTCTGCGGGTGATGTATTTTTGGGAATATCTTGTAGTGGAAATGCTCAAAATGTTTTTAATGCGATAATGGTCGCCAAAGTCAAAGGAATAAAAACGATTTTATTGACTGGTGCTGGCGGGGGAAAATGTTGTGAGATAGCCGATTGTATAATAGCAGTTCCTTCGCGCGAAACATTTATTATTCAAGAATATCATTTGCCAATTTATCATACGCTATGTATGATGCTCGAGGATTATTTTTATGAAAGATGAAAAGAAAGTCAATCATATTGCAATAATAATGGATGGCAATGGGCGTTGGGCTAAAGAACGAGGATTACCACATATAGAAGGTCATCGGCAAGGTGCTGAGGCCGTCAAAAAAATTATTGAGGCATCTAAAGATTTTGGAATAAAATATTTAACTTTATATGCATTTAGTACTGAAAATTGGAAACGCTCCAAGGAAGAAGTTGATGGATTAATGGATATTTTGTTAAATTTTTTAGATACTAATTTACAAGTGTTTATTGACAACAAAATAAGATTGCTAACTATTGGGCGTCTTTGGCAATTGCCACAAACAGTGCGCGAAAATCTAGCTGAGGCAGTACGTTTAACGGCTGATAATGATGAAGGAACGGTTGTTTTAGCAATAAGTTATGGAGGAAGAGCTGAGATAATTGATACTGCCAAAAAATTAGCACAGAAAGCGGTTTCCGGTGAAATAAACGTAGAAGATATTGATGAAAAACTTTTTGCACAGAATTTATATGCTCCAGACATTCCGGATCCTGATTTGATGATTAGAACCAGCGGTGAATTACGAATTAGTAATTTTTTACTTTGGCAATTGTCTTATTCAGAATTTTATGTTACAGATATATATTGGCCTGATTTTGATAAAAATGAATTAAGTAAAGCTTTAGACAGCTTTTATAAAAGAGAACGTAGATTTGGAGAAAGAAAATAATGTTTTTACCTAGATTTTTTAGTTTTATCTTGTTGGTAAGTCTATTTGTAACCTCGATTTTGCTCAAAAATAATTATGGAAGAATAATTTTTGGAACAATTTTTAGCATTGCTGCATTTGGCTTAGTTTATGAAATTTTATCTATGTTTGAAAACATTGGCAGAAAATCTTATAAGTTAGCAACTTCGATGACAGCGTCATTAATAATTTTATCCATAATCTGTGAATTAGGTTTTAAATTTACATTAACCATCCCAGCATTTTTGGTCGTTATTATGTTATTCTTAATGTTAAACTATAAAAAATATCTTGATTCACTGGATCGATTAATTAATTCCAGCGCGGCTATCATGATTGGTGTTTTGCCACTGGCTTTTTTGCCAATCATCTACATGGTTGGAGAAGGCACTAGTTATCAAGGAAGAAAATGGCTGATTGCATTGATTCTTATTACTAAGGCTGGAGATACAGGAGCGTATTGTGTTGGAGTTTTGTATAATAAGATATCAAAAGGAAAAAATCATAAGATTGTACCGAATATAAGTCCAAAAAAGACTTGGGAAGGAACGATTGGTGGTTGTTTGGTATCTATATTAGTTAGTACCCTTTTCTTTAATTTTGAATTTGGAGCAATAATTATTGGAATATTATTGTTTTTCGGAGGGTTTTATGGAGATCTTGTGGAATCAGCGCTGAAAAGAGTTTGTGGAGTAAAAGATTCTGGAAAAATTATTCCCGGGATGGGTGGAATTTATGATGTTTTGGATAGTTTATTACTAAATGCTCCAACTTTTTACTTTTTCATGATGCTTAAAAACGTTTTATAAATTGTTTTTTGATTGTCAGTATTCAATTTTTAAAATCTTTTAGTTCAATTTCGTATTTATCTAGTAATTTTTCGGCTTTAGGAAATATACTTTTAAAGCTTTTAATTTCTGAAATCTCTAATTTAAAATAATCTGCTGGCGATAAGACTTCAGCTTTTAACTCTATTAATTTAGTCTCTACCTTTTTATAAAAATCAATAATATTTCGAATTTCTGAAACAGTATGGTTTATTTTTTTTGAGTGAGTGTGTGGACTGGCTCGTCCTCCTATAATTATTTCTTGGTTTATATTAATAAGTTCAGCAATCTGGGCTTTTAATGCAGGATTTGTTTGATTAGCCAGCGAAGTTAGCTCAATATTTATGGCCGTGACTGTATTTGATGCATTGGCCATGCGACGATAGAGTGTTGGGAGTTGTTCCAGATTGGCGTTGTATAATTCCGTTTCTTTATTGTCACCGGAACCAGAATCAACCTTGTACGAGAAATTTAAGATGCTATTCAAACGTTTTTCCTGTTCATAAATTGAAGGAGGATTTAATGTATTTAAAAAACGCTTATTAGCATGGTTTTTAAAAATTGTTTGCATTTTTTCTGCATCAGTAGAACCTTCTGAATTAGGATATTGCTTAACAAGCTCCTCGATAATAGTTTGTTGTAAAAGATCTATAGCTGATATTTTTGAGTCTCGACAAAGCTCTGCAGTTCTAAAAAAAACTTTTCTCTGAGACGGGACTAATTGCTCCACGCAATCTAGAGTGAAAAGACAAAATTCCTCGTATAACATCCTTGCGGCGGCACCATCTTCTTCTGTTATTATAATGGTCAATACGTCCGCAATATTTGGCAATGCTTTAGCAGCAGTTAAAGCCGATAATCCAGGAGACCTAGTTACCGGAAGGATGTGATTTTGATAGCGTGGGTTAATTCTAGCGAATAATCCTGTTATTATCCAATCGGGAAAAGGGGTTTTTAATTCATTCGGTCTCATTCCTGCACGGGCCAATAAAATTGTCTCGATTAATTTACGATTGAGTTCGTAATCGTATTGGAGGCGTTCTGCGTCAGCGCTTAGATGGGCAATAATCATATTTTCATTTTGGGCAGTGATTTTAAACCCTTCTGGGAAGTCGCCGCTAACAATAATTTTAATGGCTAGTTGTTTTGATGCCGGTTGGCGCATCATAATCCTGGCCAAGCGGTGAACATTTTCCAAATAATGTGAGAAAGTAAACTGATTGGCAGAATCGACAGTATAATTAATTTCTAAACTACTTGGCGCAGAAAATAGGCAAAAAAATGGGGCAAAAATTGCGATGAAAAAAAGCGTTAAAAATAGATTACGCATAACTTTCCTGAGCTTTTTACTATTTGTTTTTGTAAATATCAGATGTAACTTACAACTTTCATATCAATAATCAAGGCGAGGAAAAATGAACAGTAAAACCATCAAAAGATTTCCGTCGGCACTAACTATTGCTGGTAGCGACAGTGGTGGCGGAGCTGGTATTCAGGCTGATTTGCGAACCTTTAATGCGTTTAATATTTTTGGTTATTCTGCGATTTGTGCAGTTACCGCTCAAAACCCTCTAAAGGTCAGCGAAATTGCTTTAATGTCCCCGGGTTCAGTTACTGCGCAAATCAACGCTGTACGGGAAGTTTTTTCTCCAGGAGCGGTAAAAACTGGAATGCTTGGCTCTGGTACATTAATCAAAGCTGTTGCTGAAGCATTAGTCCAATTAGATGTGCCTTTAATTGTTGATCCAGTGATGATTGCGAGCAGTGGCGCGGCTTTATTGCCAGCAGATGCTGTTAATACACTTTGTAAAGAACTATTGCCGTTGGCAACATGGATAACTCCGAATATTCCCGAAGCTGAAGCTTTGTCTGGCGTTAAAATTAATTCAATTCGTGATCTTGAACCTGCGGCGCGGCGTTTCAGCGAAATTTGGGATTGTGGTTGTATCCTTAAGGGAGGACATTTGCCGAGCGGGGATATTTCTTTCGATGTGGTTTGCATGAAAGAGGAGCTTTATGAGTTGTCCTCGCCAATAGTAAAAATTTCAGGCAACACTGCTCATGGTACTGGTTGTACGTTGAGTGCGGCATTTGCCGCAGGCTTAGCGCGTGGCGCTACGTGGCAGGATGCAATTAAAGATGCTAAAACGTTTGTTTATGGGTCACTTCGGGAAAATATACAGCTAGGCGAACTGGTATGTGCGATGTATCCACCCAAAAAAAACTGGAGTGATGAAATAATAATGAGGCCAATAATACGGGGTGAGCGTTGATCCGTTCTTTCAAATATTTGGCGTTGACGTCGCTAGTCTTGTCTATCTCGTTTTTAGCGTTGACGTTATTGGGATCGTCCTCTTCCTCAATTCGTTATAAGGCTTTTAATAAAAAACGCTTTGTATATTTGCGTGATGTTGCTTCGTATTACGGTTTAAGTTGCTGGGTGGAAAAAAATAGAACTTTTATTCATAATAAAAATAAAACGTGGCAAATAACATTTATCCATGATAAAAAAGAGGTCAGTTTTAATGGGGTCAAACTTTATTTAACTGATTCGATTTTTAACCAAGGTGTTCAGTCATATATGTCTGAAGACGATTTTTGGTTGACCATTGACCCGCTGTTACGTTCTAAAAGCTTAAAAAAACATTCGGCAAAGACCATCGTCATCGATCCTGGACATGGTGGGAAAGATCTAGGTGGGAACAACCGCTTGGCGAATGAAAAAGATCTTGTTCTGCGAATGGCAAAGCGCACCGCCGATCTGTTCCGAAGTCGTGGGTATCACGTAATATTAACCCGTTCTAGGGATGTTAATATGGCGCTTCAAGAACGGGTCAACTACGCACAAAGTATTGGAGCGTCATTGTTTATATCCATTCATAGTAATATGGCGCCTTCCGCCAAAGCCGCCCCCTCTATTCACGGTCTAGAAACTTTTTGTATGACTCCAGCCGGTGCTTCTTCTACTCATGGTGGCACATCTTCGGTCTTTATGCCTGGGAATCGCTATGATCGCAATAATGTGGCTCTGGCGTACGAAGTACATCGGAGCATTATCTCACGAACGAAAAGTAATGATCGCGGGATTAAGAGAGCACGTTTTTTAGTTTTAAAACAGATTTCTTGTCCAGCTATTTTGATCGAAACCGGATTTTTATCTCATCCACGAGAGGGACCGCGTTTACTCACTAATGCTTACCAAAATGCCATAGCAACCGGTATTGTTGAAGGCGTTGATAATTATTATCGTAGGATTCGTGCCATGAAATAGCTATAAAAAAAGTCAGTATTGCCGCAGACTATTAAAAAAATTCAAATTCTGTTTGAATAGCGACAAAATAAGATTATTATAAGCATTGAGTAGTTTTACGGAATAAATACAGTTAAAACACATAAAAAAGAAGAGGTTTTTAAAATGAGAAAATTTTTAGTTGGAATGGCTTTCGTTGCTGTTATGTTCAGTGGAGTAGGGGCTCAAGCTCAATGGCTTGAAAAAGTTGCACTTTATGTTCCAAATCGTGTGCTTGACTTACTGGATTCTTTTACACTCAATATTGGTGTTGGCCCGACTATTCGCGGAGAACTTCGCGCAACTCATGCCGCCCAAATTGGCGGTGGCTTTGGTTATACAGCCAAAGTAGTCAAAGATATTAATCGCCAGTACGGAGCTGCTTTGCAGGAAGGCTGGAGTTGGTATTTCCCAGGAATTAGTTCTGAAAATATTGAACGCCGCGATCAGACACGCTGGGTAAAAAACTTTTATCGCGAAACCTATGGGTTTGCAAATTTGGCTGACGAATATTATAATTACCATGATGGTGCCCGTGACTATTGGGAATTTGGCGGTACTCTTGGTTTATTTCTGATTGAAGTTGATGTATCAGTTCACCCGATAGATTGCGTAGATGCTTTACTTGGATTCTTCCTTATCGATATCAAGGGTGACGACCTGACATTTGAGAGTTTTCAATAATTTTTTAATAATTTAAACTGAAATTTACAGGGGTATTTCACTAATTGTGGAATACCCCCTGCTGGTTTTATGGATTATGTTTTTAAATGTATTCGATGCGGCGCTTGCTGCCGTTGGGCAGGTTATGTTAGATTAACCGATGGTGACATTGATCAGATTGCCAAATTCTTAGGGCTCGGTGTCGATGAGTTCGTCGATAGGTTTACGATTTTGACCGATGATCGCGAGTGCCTGTCTTTAATTGATCAAGAAGATGGCAGTTGTATATTTTACCGCCACGGCAATCCGTCACAATGTGTGATTCAAAAAGTAAAGCCAGAACAATGTACAGGCTTTCCTCTGAAATGGGCCCATAAAAATTGGGAAAATGATTGTGGAGCAGCAAAATCAAAAAAAACAGAGCAGATTACCAATGTTAGCAATAAATAATAAAAAACGGCTTGGCATGGCGATGATTGTTTCTGGGCCTAGCGGAGCAGGAAAAACCACGATTTGCCAGCGAGTACGCCGCGAAATGAATGATGTCGCATTTTCAATCTCTTGCACAACTCGAGCACCACGGCCCGGTGAAGTTGACGGTACTGACTATTTTTTTATTACTGAAGATGAATTCAAAAAACGGATCGCTAAAGGTGAATTTGTTGAATACGCGGAAGTTTTTGGTAATTATTATGGAACTCTTAAATGCGAAGTTTTGGATCGCACTGCACGTGGGGAAGATGTTTTTCTCGATATTGATATTCAAGGCGCAATGCAGGTACGTAAAGCTGCGTTAACTGATTTAGAATTGGCACGTTGCGTTGAATTTATCTTTATTTTGCCGCCATCCCTCGAAGAGTTGGAACGGCGACTTCGGGGACGCCAGTCCGACTCTGAAGAACAAATCTCCAAACGTCTTGCAAAATCTACTTACGAGATTAGTTTTTGGAAAAAGTATGATTATGTCTTATTTAGTAACCAGTTAGATGCGTCAGTTTGTGAATTGCAGAACTTAGTTCGTGCTTTGCGCTTAGCATCCAAACGCCTGCCGGAGGAACTGTTTTAATGGCTACCAATGATCATAAATCAATTATTTTGGGTGTTACCGGTTGTATTGGAGCCTATAAAGCGGCCGATTTGTGCAGCAAATTAACGCAGAGCAGTTATGACGTTCATGTTGTTATGACCTCAAATGCCATGAAACTGGTCGGAGAGTTAACTTTTCAAACATTGTCGCGTAACCGCGTGATTTCCAGCTTGTGGGATTCGCCGGAATGGGAACCGCGGCACACCAGCTTGGCTGATAAATGTGCATTGCTGGTAGTTGCACCCTGTACCGCCAGTATGATGGCTAAACTCGCTTATGGCATTGCTGACGATGCTCTTTCGACGCTAGCGTTGGCCCATGACGGTGCCTTGATGATTGCTCCAGCCATGAATCCACGCATGTGGCGGCATCCGGCGGTTCAACAAAATGTTTCCATCCTTAAACAGCGTGGCGCAATCTTTATTGAGCCGGGAACTGGCGTGGTGGCCTGTGGCGATTATGGCACGGGTCGTTTGGAAGATATTCCGGTTATTTTAGAGAAAATTAATGAGTTTATGAAGAATCACAAATAAATCAATTGGAGAAATTAAGTGAAAAGTTTTGATCTGTGTGTTATTGGTGGAGGCCCCGGTGGCTATGTTGCGGCGATTCGGGCAGGGCAACGTGGATTGTCAGTCGCGTTAATCGAAAAGCAACATCTCGGCGGAGTTTGTTTGAATGTTGGTTGTATTCCGACCAAAACGTTGATTTCCGGTGCCGATGTTTATGAAAAAGCACTCAAGGCTGCGGAGTTCGGCGTCGATATTTCAGGTACTGTTACCCCTAATTGGCTAAAAATGTTGGAACGCAAAGATGATGTCATCGGGAAATTGCGTGGTGGGGTTGCCTCATTGCTCAAGGCGGCAGGTGTTACTGTATTCAGTGGCGTTGCCACTTTTCTTGGTCGCAAAGAGGTAATGGTGTTATCTGGCAAAGACGCTGGAGAAAAAATTACGGCAAAAAACATTATAATCGCGACCGGCTCAGAATCACTATTTCCTAGCTTTATTCCAACTGGGCCACGCGTTTTGACTTCGACTGGATTGTTGGAAATTAAAGAGATCCCCAAAACCTTGCTGGTGCTTGGTGGTGGGGTTATTGGTTGCGAATTTGCATCTTTATTTGCAGCTCTTGGTACTAAGGTCACTGTAGTAGAGATGTTGCCGACTATTTTGCCGCTAATTGATCGCGAAGTTACCAGACTTTTGACTAATAAAATGAAAGACGCCGGTGTTACGATAATGACCGGAGAGGCTATGGGCAATATTAAAACCACCAAAACCGGAGTTAGTGGGCAAGTTGGTGAGACTACGCTTAAAGCTGATTACCTTCTAGTTTCCATTGGACGCAAACCAGTCACTTCTGAGTTAAACCTAGCTTCTGCTGGGGTCAAAACTAATGAACGTGGCTGGATTCCTGTCGATCAATATTGCCGAACTAATGTCAGTGGAATTTATGCGATTGGTGATATCGGTGGACGAATTTGGCTTGCTCACCTCGCTTCCGCGATGGGGATCAGTGCCGTTGAAAATATCTGCGGTAACCGGAATGAATTTAAATATAATTTAGTGCCGAGCTGCATCTTCACCAATCCAGAAATCGGAATGTTAGGCTTGACTGAAGAACAGTGCAAGGAACAGAACATCAATTACAAAGTCGGTAAATTCCCATTTGCGGCGCTGGGCAAAGCGATGGCGATTAATGAAACTGATGGTTTTTGTAAAATTATTGCGGACGCTGAAACCGATCAAGTACTTGGCGTTCATATCGTTGGTCCTCACGCGACTGATTTGATCGCTGAAGCTGGTCCAGCCATGCAATTGGAAATTACTGCACGTGAATTGGGCAAAGTCATTCACGCGCATCCAACGCTTGGGGAAGCACTGATGGAAGCGGCGCACGCGGTTCATGGGGAAAGTGCACACATTCCGACCCGCAAAAAAAGAAAATAAGATTATGATTGAGCGCAATTATCCATGGCTCGAAACGGGTGAAACTTTGCTATGTTTTGGCGACAGCTTGACGGCTGCTGCTAATGGCTATGTTTCAATGCTTGAAGAGAAATTGAGCGAGCGGAAAATTACGGTTATCAACGCTGGTCGAGGTGGCGATAAGACCCCTTGGGCGTTGACCCGGCTTCAAAGTGATGTGATTGAACGCAAACCAGACGCGGTATCAATTTTTCTTGGTGCCAACGATGCTGCAGTTGGGCGTGGACGTTGGGCTGATGAACCGCGGGTAGAACCCGTGGCTTATCAAAACAATCTGATTTGGATGGTCCATTTGTGTAAGATTATTGGTAATATTAAAAAATTTAGTATTGCCACTCCGACGTGGCGTTTTGAGGCTCAAACATATGCCGAGCATGGCGATATTCTAACGCCGTATTGTGCTGCCGCACGTGAAGCGGCCGAAGACTCAGACTCATGGTTGGTGCCGCTAGATACGGCTTTTGAAGGTTACTGGATGGAGCATAGAGCTGAAAACCGCGATGGTTATTTGTTGACTCGCGACGGAGTTCATGTTACGGAGCAAGGTAATCGCCTGATTGCTGATACGATGCTCAAGACGTGGTATCTGTAAATATTACTCTTAACTTCGCGCGCGCATTATGCGCGCGCGAAGT
>DLIO01000088.1:51142-91627 GCA_002483765.1 Lentisphaeria bacterium UBA7640
CATTATGCGCGCGCGAAGTTAATGACGAAGATTACGACGAATTAATGTCATAAGTTTAACAGCGCTGGATCCAGGGTTAAAGGTAATCAGACGGTTCCTTTGAGCATAAATTAAATATGACGAAAGAGTGACGGGAAAGTATGACGAGGCTTTATTATTGCCCAAGAGGCATAGAAGATTCTTTAAAATGAAAAATCCACATAGACAATTAAGAACACCTTTTTATTGTTTCGCAATTGCCGTTTTGGCGACGTTGCCATTTTTGCCATCTTTGGGTTACGGTTTTTTAGCGGAATGGGATGATGGCGGATTTGTTAGCTTGAATCCGTTTATCAGCTGGACTGTGGAAAATTTAATATATAATTTGACCACCAATCTTCAGGGTGTTTATACTCCTCTAACCACATTATCGCTGATGGTTGATAATGTGATTTTTAATGGCAACCCAGCGGGCTTCCATTTTGTGAATATTTTACTTTACGGTGGTTGTGCAGTATTTCTCTTTTTGATTATGCGAAGACTGAGTATTCCTGTGGTTTGCGCATTTATATTGACGCTACTTTGGGCGTGGAATCCGTGCAAAGCCGAGACTGTCGCTTGGATTTCGGAACGCAAAGGTGTGGCTTCTGCATTTTTCGCTTTTAGCGCATTTTATTATTTTATGCGTAGTTGTGAATTAAAGAAAATGCCAATCGGGGCGGCTATTTTAATCTTCATCGCGTGTTTTTTTAAGCCGTGGATACTGCCGGTACCAGGATTAATGATCCTTTATGCTTGGACGCTTTCTCCCGATAACTACCGCAAGGTTTTGCAAGCGGTCTGGTTGCCCGCTTTAACTGGGACCTTGGCCGCGGCAATTGTGGTCGGTATGACTTTCGGAGAATCGAGCGCGTCGCGGAGTTTTTCGCTGATCGATACTTTTGGCGTGTTGAGATATATTGCCGCGTCACTATGGCCGCTGAACCTGAATCCGATTCATCCTCGTGCCGGATTTATTGCCGTCTGGCCGGAGCTACTGATCGGGATTGCAATGATTATAGCATTGTGGGCAATGGCCGCGCGTTCGGGCAAATGGCGCGTATCACTGGTTTTTTCTATTGCTTGTATTGCGCTTACCTTACCTTTGATCGTCAGCGGGAGTTTTACTAATGCCAATTATACCGACCGCTATGGATTTTTAGTTTCCGCGCTGATTTGGTGTTGGATTGGCGTTGTTGGGTTGCGATATTTTAATGCGTTTCCGCGGGTTGCCATTCTGGGCACCATCGTTCTGGCATCCGGGTATTTATTAACATTGACGCTTTATCTTGATACTTTTTCTGACTCCAGACTGGTTTTCGCACACGCGGCAATCAATGAAAATTGTCCTCCCAAAGCGTTAGAAGGACTTGCTCTAGTTGCGTTAAATCGGAATGATTCGGAATTGCTTTATCAGTCGGGTCGGCTTTTTATCGAGCGCGCGCATCAAATACAGGGCAATGAAATAATTTACGCTGATACTGGAAATTTGTTTTGTGCGATGGCTGTCGCGTTGGAGGCGCAAAAATGTGAATCTCTTGAAAGAATCCTGAATGACCTTGATAGTAAAACTTTTTATTCCCCAGAAATTTTTCTTCCACGTGCTTACAATCTCGTGATTGAGGGGTTATTGTCGGCGGGAAAACGCAAAGAAGCATTGAGGCTTCTTGAGCAGCAACAGCGACGTGGCGATGGCAATGCTTTTGAATTGGCATTTGCTGCTGGATTGAGTGGTTATTTGACCAATGATTTTGAGCGAGCAGTCCATGAATGGAGAGCCGCGCTGAACATTCGTCCAACTGACAAGAAAGTTCAGATCAACCTGAAAGCAGCAGAAGCTAAATTAAAGCAAAATGACGATGAAAGTATTTAACGACTTGAATCCTTCCCCCATTGTAAGATTGTGAAACTCCTCGCTTTCCGTTAAAAACAAAATTATTAGAAAAAATTTGACAAGGTAGATATATGAGATATACTTAATGCCATCGATGGCATTTACCTTTTTTTACTGATTTCGAATTAACGAGCCACTTAAAGCGTGGAAAAATGATGGGCAATGTAACCTTAAAAAAAATTGCGGAACTTTCGGAGGTCTCCATTCGCACAGTTAGTCGTGCGTTAAAAAACCATCCGGGCGTAAAACCTGAAACGGGGCAACGTGTGCTGGAGTTGGCCGAACGTTTAGGCTACACACCGAATATTGCGGCCCGCAATCTTCGCCTCAATCACAGTAACGTCGTCGGCATCATTATGTCATCCAACTATAGCAATAATGTTGCCATTCGCAAAGTTAATGACCTGCAAAAACAGCTCGAAGGCGAGGGGCTTTTTCCTTTGCTGGGGCATTTGCCAAAAGAAACCGAAGATTTGCGACAAATACTTCAAGAGTGGGCTGGGTTGGTTAGTACGGTAGTTTTTTTAAATTGGCGCAGCCAACTGAATCCAGCAGTCGTTTTGCATGGTTTACCGCAACAATTTATTTTTGTGGATATTCCAAATATTTCAGATTTTCATTCACTGACAATTGATCGTTCGCGTGGTATTCGTAACGGAATCGCGCACTTAGTGGAATCAGGCCGTCGCAGGATCGCGCGGTGCGGTAATATACCAAACCGTGAATCAGGCTTTATGCAGGCTTTCAATGATTATGCTGATAAAGAAGTAAAACATTTTTATTTTGAAGCTCCATCGATGTTTAATGACGGCATTGAACTCGCTCCACAACTTATTTCTAACGATATTGACGCCGTATTTTTTGACACCGACCGCATGGCTTACGGCTTTCTCAAATATTGTTGGCAGCACGCAATAGCGGTGCCACAACAGATTGCCGTGATCGGGTTTGATGATGACCCGTGGGGTGAATATTCATGCCCAGCGCTGAGCACCGTGGCTCATCCGATTGCTGATATTAATGAGGAAATAGTGGAACTTGCGCTCAATCCTGCAAAGCCACAAAAAAAAGAGTTCCCAACACGTTTTATTAAACGCGAAAGCGTATAAACCATAACCAAACAGGAGAATATGAAAATGGCTAAAAAAGCCCCCGTAAAAAACAAAAGCAAGAAAAAGTATGTGCTGGTGGGAACCGGCGGCCGTTCGGCTATGTATACCAAAGCATTGATGCAAGATTATACTGATGTCGGCGAACTTTTGGCGTTCTGCGATACTAATCAGGCACGGATGGATTACTGGAACTCGATTGTAGTCACTGAATACAAAAAGAAAGCATTGCCGACTTTCAAAGCCGATGAGTTTGACAAAATGATTGCCAAATTCAAGCCAGATACGGTTATTGTTACCACCATGGATCGCACCCATCATACTTACATTTGTCGAGCGATGGAGTTGGGTTGTGATGTGATTACTGAAAAACCGATGACCGTTGATGCTGAAAAATGTCAGGAAATCATTGATACCAGTAAACGCACCAGCAAAAAAGTCACCGTTACCTTCAATTATCGTTATTCACCGCGCAATACCAAAATCAAGGAAATCCTACGTAGCGGGATTGTTGGCGATGTTAACAGCATCCATTTCGAATGGTTGTTGTCAACCGTTCACGGCGCGGATTATTTCCGTCGTTGGCACCGCAACAAAAATAATAGTGGCGGTTTGATGGTTCATAAATCAACTCACCATTTTGACCTCGTTAATTGGTGGATTGATTCATTTCCTGAAACAGTTTTTGCCATGGGTGATTTAATGTTTTATGGCAAAGAAAATGCTGAAAACCGTGGGGTTCGTGAGTTTTACTATCGCGCCAAAGGCAGCAGTGTGGCCAAGAAAGATCCATTCGCACTTAAGGTTACCGCCAAAGATGAGAGGCTTAAAGGGCTCTATTTTGGCGAAGCGGAAAAAGAGGATAACTATTTCCGCGATCAAAGCGTTTTCGGCGATGGTATCTCCATTGAAGATAATATGGGCGTAATGGTACGTTATCGCAATAAAACTATTATGACTTACTCGCTGAATGCGCATTCACCATGGGAAGGTTATCGCGTATGCTTTAACGGAACCAAAGGGCGCTTGGAATTTAATGTAGTCGAAACTCCATATATCAGCGGCAATCATGCTGATTTTAATCAACCTGGTATGCACGAACTAGATTGTGCAAAAGAAAATATGGTTCCAGAAATTATTTTCCAACCGCATTGGGGCAAAGCGCAAGTCATTGATTATGAGCGCGCAGTTGGTGGTCATGGCGGTGGCGACACACGTCTGCTAGATCATCTGTTCAAAGGTGCAGAAATTGACCCGTTAGGTCACTCGGCCGGTTGTGAAGATGGCGCCAAATCAATCTTAGTCGGTATTGCGGCTAATAAATCGATGAAAACCGGTTTGCCGGTAGAAGTCAAAACATTGGTCGAATTCTAACTGGGATTTGGACCGCGCAACGGTTGGAAGGTGAAAAATTCATTGCTCCAACCTGCGCGCGGAAATTTTAAAACCTTCGGGCCAAAATTTATCGAATGATAATAATATGAAAAACTTAAGCATATTCACGCGTTACGACCGGCTGGGAGCGTCCAGTCGTTATCGTTATTTCATGTATGAAAAATATCTGCGTGAAGGCGATTATGAACCGGAATATTATAATTTTTATGATGATGCATATCTACGGGCATTATATGCAGGGCGAAGAAGCTTTGGTGCTTTGCCACGCGCATGGTTAAGGCGTTTTCGCGATTTACGGCAAAGTGCTGAAAATATGTTGATTGAATATGAATTGTTTCCATTTCTGCCGTATTGGGTTGATCGTATGTTTCTAAAGCATCGTCGTTATGTGGTTAATTTTGATGATAATGTCTGGGAAAAATATGCAAAAATCCCATGGTTACGCAACAAATTTGACCGAATTGTTGCCAATGCAACCGGTGTAATTGTTGCTAATGATTTTCTGTACCGTAAAACCAAATTGTTGAACGATAATGTGATCAAAATTCCGACTGTTCCGGACGCTGCGATTTATATCACTGATCAACCGAAATTTGAAAAATTTACAGTTGTTTGGATTGGAACTCCAGTTACTTACAGTTATTTAGAGGCGTTTGCTGACGTGCTTCGTACGATGAGCAGCGCGGTTGAATTTGAACTTTTGGTGATTGCTTCTTCGTCGCTAAAAAATATTCCTGGTGTATCTATGCGCTGTGTTGATTGGTCGCCCGAAGTGGAAACCGAGCTGTTAGGTCGGAGTCACGTTGGCATCATGCCCTTAACGAATGAAGCGTTTGCGCAGGGTAAATCAGCGTTCAAAATTATTCAATATTTTGCTGCCGGTTTACCAGCAGTGGCCAGCCCAATTGGCGAAAATTGTGCAGTAATCCAAGAGGGTAAAACCGGATTTCTGCCTCAATCGACGGCGGAATGGGTTTCCGCAATAAAAAAATTGTCCGATCAACAACTCCGCCAACAAATGTCGGAAAAAGCCAAGGAATCAGCGCAACATCTGACCATTCAACACTGGCAAAAAATATTGCTCGATTTCTTAAAGTTTTAAATGTAATACAGGGATTACTGACTGTGTCTTTCACAGACAAGAATGTCTATGTTAACCTGTTTCCCGCTTCCCGCCTTAACCCTTAAAAGAGTTCCCAATCCCAATCCTCATCTGGATCATTATATGCTCTTACAGATTCGATCCAGTCTCCAGAAAACATTTTAATGGTCTCATGCATACCCTCTAACTTTTCGGGCGTGACTTTACCTATAGTTTCCATGTAGGCATAGAATTTTTTAAAAGAGGCAATCGTCTGCTTGGTTCGCGCCGGGGTTGACCACATACATTTTCTAATAAAAAAATCACCTAAATAATCGCCTATCATATCAATGCCATCGGCCGCGGTATTAGCCTCGTAATATAATAAAAAAGTATTCAGAAAGACATCAACATTCTGGTAATGTTGATCAATGGTTTTTTCTTTTAGACCGGACTTCTCTAAATGCTTAACAAAGCCCTCCAACAACTTTTCATTTTCCTCTCTGATTTGCTTACAATCTTTTTCATACTTTTCAAAACCTAAATCTCGACCCATTTTCATATTCCTCTTTTTAGTTTTCATAGCAACGTATGCTCACTTTGTTTTGATACTATACTCGTTTCGGTTTGCACTGTTACTAAAAATAAACCAAGATAATTGCAAATTCAAGTTGTGAAACCCGGATGCGAACGTCACGGTTATTCGGCATGGTTTAGTATGGTCACGCTTCATATAAATGATGCTTTTAATTCGCGCGCGCATAATGCGCTCGTGAATTAGAAACGATAATTATTATATTTTTTGCACGTCTTTTCAGCTGATTGGAGGTGGCACAGGCATTCCTGCCTGTGATTTCACAGACAGGAATATCTGAGCTATGTTCTTTTTTAGCTGACAAACCGTATTGATTTTGTTGATTATTAATATTTCAGTGCTAATTTGTTAACGTCAAACAGCGTGGAGGCTCACAAATGACGACAACTTTAATCCTTTCAGCAGTAATTGTTTCTCTTCTCATTGCCGTAGTGTTACTTTACTCTAGAATTATGATTCTTGACCGCATCAGACGCGGCTTACTTAAAGGCGTGGCCAAAGAGCGAGGAGCGACTACGGAGATGCTTCGTATTACCCGTGAAATTCTTGCCAGTCCAGAGCGTGAAACAACTTTCTTACCGACTTTTATTAAGTTTGCCGTGAGTACCATGAGAGTTCGTAGCGGGGCGATTCTTCTGTGCGGAGATGATGGTTATTTATACGGTTGCGTGGTGTCTGGAGAGTTTCCGATGCTTAAAGAAGCGTCTCAAAAACTTGCTAAAGAATTATTAGCGGATGATCGCAAGCACAGTGCATTTATACGCGGTTCTAAAACAAAACTTACCGCCGCCGAATTGGAAGAGGCCTGCGGAAGCAGAGGCTTTGTTATCTTTGATAAAAAAAGCCCGCCATGGTTTCCTGAGAATTTTTTAGAAACCGCTCCGCATTCAATTTTGGTACCGATTAGATATCGCAATAGTGTTTACGGGTGCATCGTGATGGCTGGAAAGTCGTCTGCGTTTATTAATTCAGACGGTTATTTTTTACTTAGACTTTCGGAGATGGTTTCTCTAGAGTTGGAGGTTATCAAGGCAGCGCGTTTCCGCCAGGAATATGAGTTGCGACTTCAGGAAGCGCGCGAAGAAGGGATGTCCCAGGTTTCTACTGGTATCATTCATAATATTGGCAACGCAATTACAATTGCTAAACTAACCGTTTTGAGCCTGCGCGAAAAAATGAATCTTGATGGAGAGGATCGTCCGGAACGTCTGATCGGTAAAGAGATGCTTCCAGAAATGGAACAACACCTTAGTGCTGGAACCTTACAAGATTTTCTATCTTCCGATCCTGCAGGACGGCAGTATTTTGGAATGATCCGTGAATTGATGGATTGCCAGAGCCATAACTCCGCCGAAGGGTTATCTATGATTAATTCAATCAGCGCCAAATTACACCATATCAGTGAAATTATCGAATTACAGCAACGTTTTATGGGGGAACTTGGAACGGAAAACATGGTTCAGCTCGCTAATATTCTGGATGCCTCCGTAATTATTTTCGGCGAATCGTTCAACAAACGCAATGTCTCCATTAACAAGGACATAAACCGTGAACTACCAGAAATACTCGTCGATTCATCCGTTATTATGCAAGTATTTATCAATATCTTCAAAAATGCAGTCGAAGCAATCTCTGAAGAAGATGCGCCCGGTAAGAATTATGCACTCTTTTTAAGTGCCAAAAAAGCTCTAATTGATGGGAAAAGTTTTGCGGTTGTTACCATTCGTGACAATGGACCAGGAATTCCTGATAAAGTGAAGAAAAAAGTCTTCAGTTTTGGATTCTCCACTAAAAAGAATGACGGCAGTGCTGCACATGGCGTGGGGCTTCATTTTTGCGTTAACAGCGTAGCAAAATATGGTGGACGTATTGAATTAGATTCTAAAGTTGGCGAAGGCGCGGAATTTAGGGTTTTTCTGCCATTGCCTGACGGCACCGCCCAAGAAAACGGAGCGGAGACCGCGTGACTACTGGGCGGCAACTGGCTAAAATCGAATTCTATTTTGAGCAAGGTAAAAAGGTTTGGAACAGCGCCCCAGAACAGGTGACAAGTCGCCAATTCTACGAACTTTGGGAAAATATCCAGCGCCCTTCGCCATTTTTGATCCAGGGAAAAGAACTCGAATTGCTCGGATTCAAATTCGAATTGCCGGGCAGTGATGAACAACCGCTTGCTTGTTTCTGTTGGAATGACCGAAATTCCTGCGCAGCCTTACGAGTAGAAAGCCCAGAATGGGAAAAAATTTATCTACTGTTTTTTAGTGATGGTGAACCGTTCGTAAGCGAAGAAGAGACCCGTTTTATGGGCTCCGACGAAGTAAATCACGGTGAAAAACTAGAGATTATCTATGATTTAATCGAATATATCCGCAAGACTGCGCCAACTCTCGATATTGCTGGAATGAAAAAAAAAGTATTTATCGAATTTCTTGACCAGATTGCGGGAAGTTATGATTCAAAAACAGTCAACTCTATGCGCTTGATGACGGTACCGTTTATGCAGAATATGCTTAAACAGGCGATGGCTGATTTCGCCACTGACGAAATTGGACAGCAACTTAGCCTTCCTCTTGATGGAAATTATTCCCAGAACGACGATGCTGAATTCAGTCCAGCTTTCACGGTGCGCAATTTAACCGATCGGGTTTCCGCGCAAACTCCTTGGGCAATTAAACGCAACTTAGATTTTTTACTGAAAGCATGTCGCTTGACCGTGCAAAATGAATCCGAATTCGTCTTCTCATTTGCCGATGCTGAGATGTTGCATTCCGGACATGGAGAAGTCGCCGTGAGCTTGAAGATCGCTGACGACGCGCCACTTCGGCATGGCGATATTTTGAATGTCAAGATACGAGGTGAAAACCTAGTCTTTGGAACATTCCGCGTTGATATTTTTGACGGTAATTTTGTGCTTGGGCGCTTGCGTTGTGATGACGTTGCTTCGTTTCCAGAGATCAAAAAACGACTGTATGGAATTCAACAAAAAAGCCCGTCTGAATTTATTGCCAATTTGTTTGAAGAGTTGACGCGTGAGGTGGAGCTTGATACCAAGGAATTGGGGGCTTTAGCGCCAATTTTAGGATTTGAACCGCTAGCTTTTGATTTAGCGAATACCGGCGAAGCACCAAAAGAGATGGATGCTTCTCAAAGTCATGCGTGGCGAGTGGCGGTCAATCCAACCAATTATTTGACCTTAATTCAAGGTCCACCAGGAACTGGTAAAACCTATGTTTTGGAACAAGTAGTAAGGGAACTTTGCCGCCAGCAATTACGAATTTTAATTAGTGCGCCGTCTAACGCGGCAGTTGATAATATTTGCCGCCGTTTAGATGGTTTGCCGCTGTTGCGTTTTGGCAACAATCCCAGCAGTATCGCACCAGATATTGCGGCGAAAAACTGGATCGGCGAACGCAATAACGTTGCTCGTTTTGTTGAAATGCGCAAACGTCCCAATTGTGGCGGTATTTATGCCGGAACTCATGTTGGATTGCTCCAGGACGATATCGTTATCGACGATATGCTGAAAAATGGCCGTTACGACGTTATTATTTTTGACGAAGCGGGCATGACCGGACTTGCTGAATTTTTTTTATGTGTGAAACTTGGGAAACGTGCCATCTTGTTCGGTGATCATCAACAATTGCCACCGTTTCCGCTGCCACCAGAGGTGTTGGAACGTCTTTATCAAGAATCCGGCATAATTACTCATGAACAACGCGCTTTGGTATCACGCAGCGCGTTGGAGTGGCTTATTGATGCGCGGGAATGTCCGGTGATTATGTTGCGGCGTTCCTACCGTTGTCATAATCCGCGATTGTTGAGATTCGCGTCCACACTATTTTATGACGCTGGAGTGAAGCCGAGTAGTCAAGCCGAGTACTATCAATTATCTTATGAAGAACGGAAACTTAAATTTTCACCGCGGACTTTGTTGTTTTATTCCACTTCCGCGTTACCGCCGGAATTGCGCCATGAACAACTGATTTTTGAGGGGCAAAAACCCGGCATCGCCAATCAGACCGAAGCTTTGCTTTGTGCCTATGCCTTTTATGACGGTTTGAAACGCTATCCGCTGGAAGAACTGACCATTATCGCGCCTTACCGCAAGCAGGTTCAAATTATCAGGAATTTGTTGTCATTGTCCAGAGCGCGTGCCGTTGCTCCAGAACAACAGATCAATGAAACCCAGTGGGACAATTTTATCTATTCACGGGTGGCCACTGTGGACAGTTTCCAAGGTGGTGAAAGCGATATGGTGATAATATGTTATGTGCGTAGTAACGAAAAAGGCAGTATCGGTTTTATCGACAACCCTAATCGGATTAACGTGGCTCATACGCGTTGTCGCCGTGAAATAAATATTATCGGCGATCTCGAGTTTTTGAAACACAATGCTCGCAATAATATTTTTGTTCGCATGGAGCGCGCCTTCCGCCGTGACGGCCAAATCACCGAAGTCAACGCTAAACAGATATCAGCATTGAATTAAATAATCATACCAAAATAGTTGTTCCTCACATCCATTTGTCCAATACTATAAATCAACATAAAACCACTCTCTAATTCGCGCGCGCATTATGCGCGCGTGAATTAAGAGAGATAATTACAACAGTTTATCTTACTTCAAAGGCGAATACTTTAGCTGGATTAACTTCGCGTATCGCATCAATGACTAAACGTACCTTCTTTGCTTTCCCAGAAACTGGAATTTTGATAAAACGCTGATAGTTATTGGTTTCGCGGAATAGTTCGCGGTGCTGCCCATTTTCATCTTCAAATTCGAGATGAAAACCCTTTACCAAGGTTTCTGGTGTCGCAAATTCAATCATCTCCAAAGGATAGTTTGAAGCAGCAGTCAGATGCGCGCGACGACTATCACGGGTTAAATCACTGTCAAACACTAAACGTATTTCGCTGATTTCTGTTGTTGCTGCTAATTCATATTCAACTTTCGCTCCCGGAGTCGCGTCCCAATGGTTGACCATTCCTGTGAGGTCACGATCAAAGCCGTTGCGCAACGGTTCTGGATTTCCCGTTGAAGCGCTAATTTTAGCTTTAGCGCTGAGTTCACAGACCGGACGTTGCAGGCTCGGCAACCAACAATCATCTTCCATCAACGTATTTTGCAACTCGCTGATTTTTTGTTCATACACTCCGCGCGGTGAGAGTTGGTTTTTTATGGCGACTGCGGCGCCAGTTCCGGCTGCTTCACCGAGAATAGCGCAGGTTGCCATAACCCTGCTTGAACTCATAGTCGCATGAGTGACACTGATATTACGTCCGGCGAACATCAAATTATCGATGTTTTTTGAATACAGCGCGCGATACGGTAATCCGTAAGGTGAAGGCGCTGGGTGGAAAATGGTTGGGAGTTCTCTGGTGTTTAAACCAGCTGGATGATGATCGTCCATGCTCCAACCGCCGTAAGCGACGATGTCCGCGAATTTACCTTCAGACGTGACATCGTTTTGGTTGACGATATAATCGCCTTCATAGCGGCGGCTCTCGCGTTTTCCAGGTAGAAATCCGACCCAGTCGAGAATCCAGTTTGCGGTACTGTCGTCGCTATAATTTTTATAGTAATCCCAAACACCGAACGCAACTTTGAGCAGTTCGTCACGCAATTCTTCGGTATCGGCAATGGAGTCGTGTTCGCCCCCTAATTCCATCCACCAATAATTTTCTAACGGATTAAATTTTCTGAGGCGATGCGGTAGGTCATCTATAGAGGTGTATTTATTTGCCCATGGTGGCGGAATAAATTTTTGTGGTTTGATGGTTTCCCGCGCTTGAATCAGACAGCTCATACCCATGGTCTTGCGGTCAAAAGTTACTGGCGCGATCGATTCGCCAAATTCATCGCGTGCTTCACGCCCGACCCGGAATTTAGCTCCAGTTAACGGAGCCAAAATACTGTCACCCGAACAATCAGCAAAAATCGTGGCTTCGACTTCGTGATATTGCTGAGTTGTCATCTGGTAACCCTTAACCGAGCTGATTTTATCGCCATTCATTTCCACGCTTTGGCAGGAACAATTCAGTAATAATTCTAGATTTTCTTGGAAACGCACTTTTTCGTATAAGATGCTGTCCCATATCGAATAATTTGCGCACTGGTTACGGTGAATGTTTTCCAGCCGGATTTCCTCGATTATGCCACTTTCCATGTGGCCGTGTGCGCCACAAACCCACATCCTGATTTCGCTTGAGGCGTTGCCACCAAGCACTGGACGTTCGTGCATCAGTAAAGTTTTAATTCCTTGACGTGCCGCCGCAATGGCCGCACACATTCCAGCGAGTCCGCCGCCAACAACACAAAATTCGACTTGATGCTTAACTGTTTTTAACATTTCAATTCTCCTTTTTCTTGGATTTTTTGACTATATTCCGACAGCTTTGCCCGAAGTGGTTCCAGCTGTTTTTTTTCTTTAATTCCTGATACTGCTAATGCCGCATAAGATGGCACACCAATTTTCATTGCCATGCTGTAGTGTTCGCCATGTCGCAGCAAAGCGTAACCGTTGGCGCGCGTTTCAGTTATGCGTTCCATTAACGTTTCAATATTAGCGTCATCATAAATTTCGTGAATCGCGGGATCTGATAATTCCGCCAACAACGCCAAACCAACGCTGGAATTGTCCGCGTCATATAAGGAAGCGCCGCCGATCCCTTCGTAAATTTGGATCGTCGCAGATTTATGATAGAGATAGCAGACTTTTTGTTTCCACAACACGCCCAGCGCTACTGTAGGGGCCTCGTGATTGAGTAGCTCCAAATATTCGAATGCGTAACGCAACAATCCAGATGCTTTCATGGTTTGCGCAGCAATCACATGAACCGCTGGCCCTACAACATATTTGCGAGAAACAGTTTGACTGGCATAACCGAGATAGGCGAGAGTTTTCAACAAACGATTCACCCTGACTGGGCTCATTTCCAGACGTTTAGACAACTCCAATCCAGACATGGGTCGCGCTTCAGAGGCCAACTCCTGGAGCAGTGCCATTCCATGGATTAAACCATCAACTTTTTGTGCCGGTAATTTGTTCATATTACTATTATAGTAATCAAAACCGATTTGTCAACCCGAAAAGCAAAAAAAAGTAACAAAGACATTCCTGTCTGTGCAGAGGAAAAATGTTGCATGGAGAATGGAAAGTCACCACTCATTCTCACCAATAAGCACTAATGGGAAAGGGAGATGACGAAAGATAGTAACATAGACATTCCTATCTGTGGTGGCCTATTTTTTGACTGAAACTCGGTTATATTATTGGTATCCGTTCGCGGTCAAGAAAAAACTGGGAGGAACCACGAATGAACACCAATAAACACGAATTTTTGTTTGAACCGCGAAAAGCGCAAAATACACGAGAAAATACGGAATGGGGAATTGCTAAATTTCTGCGGGTAGAAAATAGTTCTGCACTCAGTATTTATAGTTTAAAATTTGCCACAGAGAACGGGGGATTCGGTAATGAATAATAGATACAAGCGGCTCTTTCTTGGAGATATTGCAAATATTTCTTCAGGCGGCACTCCTTCAAGATCAAATCCAGCGTACTGGAATGGAAACATCCCCTGGGTGAAGACGGCACAAATTCAAAATTGCATAATTAATGAAGAAGATGTTGAAGAATGGATAACTGAAGAGGGTCTAAAGAAGTCATCTGCAAAAATGATATCAGCGGGAACAATATTGGTGGCGATGTATGGGCAAGGAAAGACAAGAGGGCAAGTGAGTGTTCTTAATTGTAATGCATCTATAAATCAAGCTTGCGCTGCTATTGAACTAAAAGATGGCACATGCAAAGATTTTGTGTATCATTCTTTGTTGGGAAATTATGAGAGCATTAGAAATATGAGTAATACTGGAAGCCAAGACAATCTTAGCGCAGGGTTAATAAAAGGAATCCCTATTTCCCTCCCTCCGCTTCCAGAGCAAAAAGCCATTGCCGATTTGCTGTCCACTTGGGATGAAGCTATCGAGAAAACCGAACGGCTGATTCAAGCGAAAGAAGAAAGCTTTAAGAGACTTATAAACGATCTTATTCACAAAGGTCAGAGTAATCACACTTGGAAAGGTTTCAGTTTAAGTGACCTTTGTATTCCTGTTTCTCGTAAGAATAACGAAAACAACACGAATGTATTGACTTCCTCTGCTCACAACGGATTGATTAGCCAACTTGAGTATTATAATAAAAGCGTATCAGCTGAAAATGTTACCGGTTACTATCTTCTTAAAAATGGCGAATTTGCATACAATAGAAGTTCCGCAAAAGGATATCCGTTTGGTGCAACAAAGCGTTTAGATAGATATGAGAAAGGCGTTTTATCAACTCTTTATCTTTGCTTTGCGTTGAAACCAGATGCTCCATGTGAATCAGATTTTTTCCTTCATCTCTTTGATTCTGGAACTGTAAACCGCGAATTGCGTGCAGTCTGCCAAGAAGGTGCAAGAAGCCATGGCCTACTGAATATCACGAAATCAGATTTTTTCGAAATAAAAATATTCTTGCCAAGCCAAGAGCAACAGAAAAAAATCCAATCTGTCCTGAACATTGTCCGCCATGAAATTGATCTACTAAAGCAGCTCGCAGAAAAATATATAAACCAAAAACGCGGTTTAATACAAAAAATGTTAACAGGTATTTGGCGCATAAAACCGGAAACCATTAATCAATACATGGATGTGTAATTATGGCTTTAGATTTTCACCGAATTCGTACACATGATGGCAGTAAAAATTCTGGTTTTGAAGAGTTGGTTTGTCAAATTGCTCACCTGCAGCGACCAAATAATGGAACAATGTTTGTTAGGAAAGAAGGTGCTGGTGGCGATGCTGGTGTTGAGTGTTACTGGGTCCTTGATGATGCTTCTGAGATAGGTTGGCAAGTTAAGTACTTTCCCGATGGACTTAATTCTTCTCGTTGGCAACAGATTGATGTGTCATTTTCAACGGCATTAACAAAGCATCCAAACTTGAATCACTACGTCGTCTGTCTACCTTTAGATAAAGCAGATAGCAGAAAGAAAGGAAAAGGCGGTAAGCAAGTAGTTTCTGTTGAGGATGAATGGTTAGAACACGTCAAAAAGTGGAAAGATCAAGCTAAGAATATAGGTAGAGAAATAGAATTTTCATATTGGGGAAAGCATGAGATTACTACTTTCTTAACGATTGACAATCCCCTTTATTCAGGTAGGGCTTTGTATTGGTTTAATGAACCATTTCTCGGGGCAGAAGTTTTTGGAAATATCGTAAAAAGATCAAAAGACAGTCTAGGTGATAGATATACGCCAGAATTTCATGTTGATCTACCAATTGCAAGAAGTTTCGATGGACTGTGCCTGAACTCCTCCTGGTGGGAGCTTCTAAGAGAAAAAAAGTCAGATATAAAGGACGCTGGTTTAGATGTTATTTCTTTTTTAAATGAAGAAAGCAAACGCGAAGGTGCATCACTAGATAGAAAAAAGGTAAGCGGTTTAAAGGAGCGACTTGATACGGTTTTAGATGAGTTTGTTAAGGGAATTACACATAAAGACTTTCACAAACGAATCTCCGGAATAAGTTGTTCTATAGGGCGGCTTTCTATGATATATGCACAGATTTATGAAGATGCGCACGATAAGATTGACTGGTCTGGAAGAAAAGATAATTTTAGATCGAGTCTATATAAATTCTCTAGCGCAATAGACGGCTTAGAATATTTTTTAACGCAAAAAAATATCGTCTCGTCTCAGGCAAAATCTACTCTCCTTTATGGGGAAGCGGGAATAGGTAAATCGCATCTCTTATGTGACATGAGCTTGCATAGAATCGATGAAAATTTGCCCACATTATTCTTATTGGGAACTCAATATCGTGGTGGGAATCCAACTGGATTAATAAAAGAATCACTAGACCTGCAAAGCTATAGAGACGCTCAGGTTCTTGGGGCCATAGATGCGGCTGGCGAAGCATCTGGAGCTAGAGCACTGATAGTCATTGATGCTATTAATGAGGGGAATCATAGAGATGAATGGCACGATCAAATAACAGGGTTTCTGTCTGACTTATCACGATTTCCATATATCGCTGTCCTATTTAGCTGCCGAAGTACATATCTAAACTACATTCTCCCTGATAGCGCAGGTGAAAATTTGTTGCCTCGTATAAAACATTATGGATTTAGGGGGCATGAGCATAGGGCTGCGGAGAAATTTCTTTCCCGGCAAGGCATATCCAAGCCAAGTGCGCCAATATTGGCCCCAGAATTTACTAATCCACTATTTTTGAAGACCTGTTGCCAAGCACTTAGACAAAATAAGCAAAGTTCATTTCCAAAAGGATTGAACTCTATCACCTCATTGTTTGATTTTTATGTCGATAGCATTGAAAGAGTTGTCGCAAAAAAGAAAAAGTTCAATCCGCAAGAAAATATCATTAAAGATGTACTTCTTGATATAGCTTCAAGATTGTTGCCAGATAATCTTGAAGGGTTGCTAAAGCAAGAAGTCAGGAGATTGGTTAATAGTTACGATCCAAATCCACGTATCAATGATAGTCTTTTCGATGTTTTACTTGATGAGGGTATTCTTTCTGAAGATGTGTCTTATAAAGACGAGCAGCGTGGAAAACTTATCATCAGGTTTACATATGAGCGATTCAGTGATTATTTTATTGCACAAGAGCTTGTGGACAAAGTAGATGATATTGAAACTGCCTTCTCCAATAAAGGGACTATAAGCGGGATGCTTAAAAAGAATGGCTATTATTCTGCTGCAGGAATATTTGAAGCTTTAGCCATCATAATAGCTGAACGCTTTAATAGAGAGCTGGAAGACTTGCTTCCTAATGATGTTGAAGTCGGAAAATGGCAACTGGATGAGACATTTAAAAATACTGTTTTGTGGAGAAGTCCAAGCTCTTTTTCTGAAAGAACTTTGGAGATACTAAACAATCTAGAGAGTCATTCTTACAGTCACTCAGCACTTGAGATATTGTTAAAATTGTCAACAGAGCCAAACCATCCATGGAACGCGGAATTACTCCATAAAAATCTTATCGATAAAGAAATCTCTGATAGAGATCACTTCTGGTCTATACATATAGCACATGGTGATAGTTCCGAAGAAGATGATGAATATGAATCCACAATTAGAACAACTATTGAATGGGCACACTCTGGTGAAATAGAATCCGTTGAAGAGGAAAGGATTAGGCTTTGTGCCATTACCCTTCTGTGGTTTTTAACTACTCCAAATAGAAGAATAAGAGATCGATCTACAAAGTCCTTGGTCAGAATCTTGTCATCTTATCCAGAGCTTGTTAGAGACTTGCTTTATGAATTCACAAAGGTAAATGATACATACCTAACCGAGAGGCTTTATGCCGTTGCATATGGTGTTGTTTGCAATGCCGATAATGAAAGCATTGTTAAAGAGATAGCGGATGATACTTACAAATTGATATATAAAGATGATAAGCCAATACCACATATTTTGCTCAGAGATTACGCACGCGGGATATTAGAGTATTCCTTGCATCTCGGCGTGCTTCCATTGGGAATTATTCCTGAAAAATTCAGGCCACCTTATAATAGCAGCCCTGAACTAGAAAACCCTTCCAAAAAGGAAATAGAGAGTATAACCGGGGATGAGTTTTCATCACGAATCAAAAGTTCTCTGATGGGATTTCCGGGTGACTTTGGAAAGTATACGATGGGGTGTGTTCATAATTGGTCTGCAACACCTATCTCCTTATCAAAGGTAGAGTCGGGTTTTAAGATAAAAAAACGTTTTGCTGACGAGCTACTAACAGGCGATGTGCAAAAAGAATATTTAGGAAAAATAGCGCCAGTAAAACCAGATGCCTCCTTATCCTCACTAGGAAAATCGTTAAAAGCCATCGGAGGAGTTGAGTATGATCCTGAAGGATACAAACGCAACTTTGAGGACAGAAGAAAAAAAGAAGAAGAGTTCGATAGCAGGGTGAAAGCACAACTTAATGACGAGCAGCAAGAGTATTATCGCTGGCTTTTAGGAATAAGTAACGATAGGCCAGCAGCTTTTAGTAGGAAATGGGCTCAAAGATGGGTTTGCAAACGAGCACATGAGTTTGGATGGAGTGAAGAACTATTTGCGGGTTTTGAGAGAATGTGCTCCCGCGGAAGGGGTGGTGGTCCCAGTGATGGAGCGATGGAACGTGTCGGAAAGAAATATCAATGGATGGCTTTCCACGAGTTTCTGGCCAGACTCTCTGACAACTATCACTGGACTAATCGTCGTTACAGCGATGTTCCCGATGATGATGTCTATGAAGGACCTTGGCAAATATACAAGCGAGATATCGATCCCACGATCTGGACAAGACAAAGTGTCGAAAATAAAACCGGCAATAACAAGCAATGTACCTGGTGGCAGCCTTATAGTTTCCCATTCCCGAATGAGAATGACCCAGCGATCAAAACAAGTTTCTTGTGGGATGAAGAAATTTTGCCTGATTTTCCTGAGCTGCTTCAAAGAAGGATGCCAGTTGATAATTCTAGCTGGCTGGTTTTGCATGGGTTTTGGTCGGAGAGCAAGAAATATTCAGATGACGATACGGACAGTCCTTATCTTGATGGATGGTTCAGGATAAATGCTATTTTAATCCGTAAAGGGGACTACGATTCGTTAGCTAAAGAGGTTGAGTGTAAAGCACTTTGTGACCCTTACATAGTAAGCGCACCATCAACACAACATGAAGGCTTTTTAGGCGAATATCCTTGGCACACAATATATCGTCGTCATACTGGCTGGAGGGAGTCGGAAAAGGCCTTTGGAGGCCAGATTGACGTTACACATTTTATTCCTTTTGCTAAATATGAATGGGGGGATGGCGGTAATGACTATTCCCTAAATAGCCCACTTTACTTTCATATGCCAGCTAAGGAGTTGATTCAGGATATGGACTTAATTAGGCCTCCTGGTCAGTTGGGACGTTGGGAACATGAGGGGAAACTTCTCTTTTTTGATCCAAGCCTCGAAGAGTACGGCCCTTCCTATGCTTTAATGCGGACTGATCATTTGCAGAAATGGCTTGAAGATAATGATATGGAAATTGCTTGGTTGATAGGTGGGGAGAAACAAATGTTCTCTTCTGGGGCAAACCAATTTTTTGGTCGTTTGGTTTATAGTGGCTTGTATAAGTATGAGGCTGATAAGCTCGCGGGTGGCTTGTGGTTCAATAGAGAGGATCCTCAATAATGAGTAACTTTCAAATCAATGGAATTTTTTTCTCAAATCTCAGGGTAGACATATTTATTATTGATCGATATTCACTGAATATTGATTGTTTTTCTTCAAGATTACATTATTCGTGTATATTAGTGTTTATTCGCGGTTCTAGGGATTATATTAAATGGTAATAGAGTTTGAGGTGATTTCATGAAGGAGCGTGCGCTTGAGTTGTTGCGGGTTGGGCTTGATCGGGCTGATGCTGAGTTTCGTGATGGACAGTGGGAATGTATTGAGGCTTTGCTGGATTCGCGGCGTTTGTTGATGGTGGAACGTACCGGTTGGGGCAAAAGTATGGTTTATTTTCTGGCGACGCGTTTGCTGCGCGAACGTGGAACTGGTGCGACGTTGTTGATTTCACCGCTACTGTCGTTGATGCGCAATCAACTTGAAGCGGCTCTGCGTATTGGCTTGAAAGCCGCTACGATTAATAGTTCTAACCCTGACGAATGGGATGCGATTGGCTCGGCGTTATTGAACAACCAAATTGATCTGCTCTTGGTCTCGCCGGAACGTTTGGCTAATGAAGAATTTACGACTCGAATGTTATCCGAGATCATCTCCAAGGTCGGTTTATTTGTGGTTGACGAAGCGCACTGTATCTCTGATTGGGGACACGATTTTCGTCCTGATTACCGTCGAATTACCCGAGTTATTGAGGCGTTGCCAAAAAACATTCCATTGCTGGCGACTACTGCCACTGCTAATGATCGGGTAGTTAAAGACGTCGAACACCAACTGGGTGAAAATATTATGACGGTGCGTGGGCCGCTGGTGCGTAAAAGCCTGATGTTGCAGAATATTATTTTAGAAAATCAGGCGGAACGTTTGGGTTGGCTTGCTGAAATTATTCCGACCTTACCTGGGAGTGGGATTGTCTATACGCTGACCCGTCGCGACGCCGAACGTGTCGCTGACTGGCTCCAGTTTAAGAATATTGCCGCCGAGGCGTATCATTCCGACATTGAAAACAGTAGTGAGAGCGCAACCCCATTACGCGAGGTGCTGGAGCAAAAATTATTGAACAACGAGATCAAGGTTTTAGTCGCGACGGTGGCGCTTGGAATGGGTTTTGATAAACCTGATATTGGATTTGTGATCCATTTCCAACGTCCATCTTCGGTCGTCCATTATTATCAACAAGTCGGTCGTGCTGGTCGGGCAGTTGACAATGCTTATGGCATTCTGCTTGGTGGAGTTGAAGACGATCGTATCGCTGAATTTTTTATTCGCAACGCTTTTCCGCCACAAAAACATGTTACGGCGATTCTTAACGCGCTTTCCGAACATCCCGCCGGATTATCTGTTCCCGAACTACAAAAAACCTTAAATGTCCGCAAAGGGCACCTCGAACGGGCATTACGTTTTTTAACCGTTGAATATCCATCGCCGGTATCAAAGGAAAAAACCAAATGGCAAGCGAATGAATTTACCGCGCAATATCGTATTAATGAGGAATACGTTGGGAAAATCACCGATATCCGTTATGCGGAACAACGTCAGATGCAAGATTACATGACGCATCGTGGATGTTTAATGGAGTTTCTGGCGCGTGCATTGGATGATCCAGATCCACAGCCGTGCGGTAAATGCGTCAATTGTTGTGGAAAATTATTACCTGCAGAGTGCAGTCGGGCGATGTTCGGCAGTGCTCAAAGTTTTCTACGTCGTTCGAGTCAGATCATCCAACCGCGCCGTCAGTGGCCTTCAGGGAACCCATTGCCAATTGATAAATTTAGTGGACGTATAAAAGAGGAGCTTCGGGCGAGTGAAGGACGTGCATTGTCATTATGGCGTGACGCTGGCTGGGGTGAAATGGTTTTTGACGGCAAATACAAAGATAAGCGGTTTGATGACCAGTTGGTGATGGCGGCGGCGGATTTGGTGCGAAAGAGTTGGAACCCTAATCCAACGCCGGAATGGATAAGCTGTGTGCCTTCGTTGCGTGAACCGAGCCTAATGTCAGATTTTGCGCAACGCCTCGCAGACGAGCTGCAAATGCCGTTTATTCCATGCATCGAAAAAATCCTCGAAACGCGTCCGCAAGCGGAGATGTTCAACAGTTTTAATCAAGCGAACAATCTGAATGGGGCTTTTCAAATAAATCTTGACGAAGGTTCATACGCACCGTGTTTATTGCTTGATGACACGATTTATTCGGGGTGGACTATGACTTTGGTGGCGGCGTTATTGCGCCGAGCGGGCGTTGTTGCGGTACATCCGTTGGCGCTCTCGATCAATGTTGGCGGCGATTAATGCTGTAATTTTGCGGCGCTTTCGTAATATTTGAGCATCGCTACAGCGTCAGCCGCTTCGGCTTCTTTCAATAAAGAAATTGCTTGGCGCTGTTTTTCCAGTGCGGTTTTTATTCGACCGGTTTTATAATAAAATAGCGCGCTGGTCGAGAGTGCGGCCGAGTCGGTTTGATTTAAGGTTGGAATAATTTCTGCAGCTATTTCTAGAGTTCCAGGTAGATATGGAAAACTATTCATCAAGTTTTCTGCCAAAATACGCAGTGCTTCTGGGTCAGTTTTGAAGTTGGCTTGGTATCTCTTGGCGAATTTCAAAACTAGCGCAGTTTCGGTGGGCACCTGTCGGCTTAAAAGATTAAATGCAGCCAGATAAAGTGAACGATTCTGAGGATGCTTTTGCGAGTATTGATCTAAAAATTCGATGGCTTGTGGCATTTTTTCTGAGACTTCGTAGTAAAACAGGCGAGCGCGCAGTGCAAAACCGTCTTCGGGATTCAGTTTAAGGATTTGGTCAGTCTTTTTTTCGACCTTTGCATCAAGGCGACTGCGCAACATGATTTCAAGGTCTTCATAGAGTTGGCCTAATTTTCCAGCTTTAACGGAATCGAATTCTTTCGCGAACCACAAGCGGATGATGTTTTCAGCGTCAACAGCTTCGCCGCCCCAGATAATGATGCCGCTCGGATCGACTAAAAACGCGCGTGGAAACATGCGACTCGTTCCCAAGTAATTTTGGAGGGTTTGTTCTTTTTCATCTATTCCAACCGCGCAGGGAAATGCGGATTTTCCAGTGAAAAAACTCGCGACCCGAGCCTCAGGTTCGCCGGAGATAAAAACCACATTTAAGCCGGCTTTTTCAAATTCGCGCTGTAGGCTTGCGAATGTTGGAGTTACGTCGCGCGGGCCGTCCAGCCAGGTTCCCCAGCAAACGACCGCGGTTAATTTTTGCGAAGTAGCGCGCTCCTCTTTTGGAACGCGAAAATTTGGGGTGCTACCGTAAAGCCATTTTTTGATTTTCAGTTCCGGCGCGGCTTCGCCGACTCTAACGGCATAAAGCGACATGGTCGTACCGAGCAATATTATTAACAATCCGATTAAACGCATAACAACCCCCGTGTAAAATTTGTCTCTAACTTCACGCGCGCATAATGCGCGCGCTAAGTTAATAAGCCGACTTACGTTAGATATTGGGAATGAATTCCACCGCAGGACGACACAGTTCGTAAGCGCGCACCGCTTTCAACAACAGTTCATCGTGCTTTGGTGCGGCAATAAACTGAATCCCTATCGGCATGCCGTTTGCTGCAATCTCTGCTGGAACGTTAATCGCACAATTTGCTGATAGATTACAATCGACACCATAGAAGTCCGCCTGAAACTTTAGGCTAGGCGGCGTATCTTTGCGAGCCGGCATTGTTGGCGAAGTTGGAGTCAGGAGAACATCACATTTTTTGAATATCTCTGTGAATTGGTTAACCAGCTCGGTGCGAACTTTTTGGGCATTGACAAAGTAATCTTGGTAGCAACGGTTTGTGGTGATCAGAGTTCCTGCAAGCAGGCGCAGTTTTGCATTTTCGCCAAACTGAGCGCGCGAATTCAGATAGATATCGTTGAGTTTTGCGCCCGGCACTTGCTGTCCATAGCGAATTCCATCGACGCGTTCAAGATTGGTGCTGGCCTCTGCCATCATAATGGCAAAATATGCTTGCGTCGCCAACAACGTGGCTGGCAATTCAACCTCAATAATTTCCGCCCCGTGCGATTTCAATAATTCTAACGTGTTAGTCACAGAGGAACGGCACACATCTTCGAGTTCCGACCATTCCATATATTCTTTGACTACGCCGACACGCAACCCTTTCAGAAAACTTAAGTCAGTATTTTTTACCGCTTCAACTAGGCCGGTGCAAGGGCCAGGCAAGGTCATACCATCAAGCGGATCGGCGCCACCCATTGCTTCTAACAAAATCGCAGTATCAAGTACGTTGCGAGTCAGCGGGCCGGCTTGATCAAGTGATGATGCCATTGCCGCAATTCCGTAACGTGAAATTCGTCCATAAGTTGGCTTCATGCCATAAACTCCGCAGAACGCCGCTGGTTGACGGACTGAACCACCGGTGTCGGTGCCAATTGCGCCTGGTAATTCGGCAGCGGCGACGGCAGCCGCGCTACCGCCACTGGAACCGCCGGGCACATAGTCCATGCCCCAAGGATTCGAGGTCATTCCATAAACGCTGGTACGAGTGGTTGAACCCATCGCCAGTTCATCCATATTGGTGCGGCCGAATGGGATGAAACCGTTCTCGCGTAGATTTTTTATTAATGTAGCGTCAAATGGCGGCACATAGTCCATGAGGGTTTTTGAACCGGCGCTGCAGGTTTCCCCTTTGACGGAAATATTATCTTTTATTCCAATGGGAATGCCGTCATAAGGGCTAAATTCACGCCCAGTGGCGCGACGCTGGTCGGAAGCTGCTGCTTCGGCCAACAGTTTGTCTGCGTCATATTTGGCGAAGGCATTAATTTTGGGTTCTACTTCGGAGAGGCGCGCCAAATAAGCCTGTGCCAAATCGGTGGCAGTGTAGCGGCCTTTCTCTAAATCCTCGGCAACGCCGTGAATGGTTAATGTTTTTACATCGATTTTCATGACATCATCCCTTCGTCCGCCAAGACTTGCGGCACTTTTATATATTCGTCATCTTCCGTGTATGGAGCGTTAGCAAGCATGGCTTCACGGGTGAAACGCGTTTTCGGCGCATCTTCACGCCAGGCATTACTTGGCGAAAAAGGCCGGATTGTGGGTTCGATGCCGGGCAGATCGACGCGGGTCAACGGTTCCAGAAACTCCATGATGGCGTCAAGTTCCACTTGAAGTCGTTCTGCTTCGTCGTCATTCATTCCGATCATCGCCAAGCGCGCCGGAACTTTGATGTCATAGCGGCTATTTGTTCCCATTGTGGTTATTTACCCTGTTGTTCGAGTTCAAGTGTTTTGGAGACTGAGTCACAAACCTCGGTTGGGCCGAAATACTGAATCGGGCCGGGATAGACGTATTGAGTCTCTTTTGCCCACAGTTCGCGATTTTTTGCGAAATATTTAAATGGCGCGCCATCCAATTCAGTTAGTGCTTTGCGGATTACTGGCTTGCCTTCGCCGTGGCGCCGTTCGATATTCATCATCATGGTAATTGGCACGCCGCCTGCGATCCATTCGGACGCGGGTTTTGTGGTATTGCGAACTACCGCCATGTAACCAGTGCGTCCAGCGTTGGCTAAGGCCGCCGCGGTGAAACCGAGGCTATAGCAGTAGTCAGCGTCGTAATTTGAGGGCGCTGCGCAACGACCTTCATAACCCAAGAAGTGAGTTTGGGTGGAAAATTTGCCTTTGAAACTCTCCATTGCTTTAAGCTTTTGGCCGACCATTTTTGCGAGCATTTTTTCAGTTTCGATCAACGAGACCTGAACGTTGCCATGCGGATCGCGGTCGAGACAGAGTTGAAGTTGAATATCTCTTGGAAGAGAGTTGAAAACCTTAGCGATGTTGTCATCCAAGTTTTTCTTTACGAAGTCAATTTTTTCATTAGAACCAGTGATTTTCTGGAATTCATCGGCTTCGCGCGCTAAAAGGTCGTTCAGTGTATTAATCAGGATTTTAACTTCAGGAATAAATTCGATCAGTCCTTCGGGGATTAGTGCTACGCCAAAATTAGCTCCTTTAGCAGCACGAGCCGCGACGATGGCGGTTATGTAATCAACAAGCTGGTCAAGGGTCATTTGCTTCGCAGCGACTTCTTCAGAAATGATAGTGATATTAGGCTGAGTCTGCAGAGCGCATTCCAGCGTGATATGTGATGCGGAACGTCCCATCAATTTAATGAAGTGCCAATATTTTTTGGCCGAGTTGGCGTCGCGTTGGATATTACCGACTAGTTCGCTGTAAACGCGGCAAGCGGTATCAAAACCGAATGAAGTTTCGATATAATTGTTTTTTAGATCGCCATCGATAGTTTTTGGACATCCAATGACGTTTATCCCAATTTTGCGCGCTCTGAAATATTCTGCCAGCAAACAAGCGTTGGTGTTGGAATCGTCGCCACCAATGATAACTAAGGTGCAGATGTTGCGAGCTTCGCAATGTTTTTGAGCCGCGAGAAAATGTTCTTCCGTTTCGAGTTTGGTACGTCCTGAACCAATCATATCGAAGCCGCCGGTGTTGCGGTATTGGTCAATGATGTCACCAGTGAGCTCGATTAAATTATTTTTAATCAGTCCGTCTGGTCCTTGCAGAAAACCAAATACTTTTGATTCTGGGCTGATCGATTTGGCGCCGTCATAAATTCCAGCGATGACATTATGGCCGCCGGGAGCTTGGCCACCGGATAAAATAACGCCGACGTTAATCGGTTTGCCACTTTTAGGGTTTGAAGATTTTTTGAAGGTGATTTCAGGAGCGCCATAACTGCAAGGAAATAGTTCCTTGATTTTTGCAGCATCGCCGGCCGCTGTTGTTGGCTGACCTTCGATAATGTCAACTAATGCTCCAGCTGCGAGTGCTGGTGGGGTTTTGGGCTGGTAAGATGCTCTAGCGGCTTGAAGGGCTGAAATTTTCGTCATGGTGACTTTACTCCTAGGTTTATTTAAATAATATATAAGTGATAAATCTAATTTGTTAAAGTAACATTTTTTGGCTGATTTTCAAACGTAAAGATGTTGTAAAAATCAATTGTGTCGCAATGTTTGAATTTTCTCGCAGTAACTGTTATTTTAAAGATGAATAACTGATAATTTCCACTGACTTTTAATTCGACAATTAGGAAAACATCTGAATGCAGATCGCGATTTTAAATACTGGCAATGAACTTTTACGAGGCGCCACACTCAACACTAATCTGACCTTTTCTGGAGCAATGTTGGCGACGATTGGGGAAGAAGCAGATTGCGCGCTAGCGGTTCCAGATGAACCGTTGATAATTCGCCGTGCGCTGGCATCGTTATTGCAAACCCATGAACTGGTTATTGTTACCGGTGGCCTCGGCCCTACTGCCGATGATTTGACCCGCGATATTGTTTGTGGGTTGCTAAATATACAGCAACACGAAGCACCGGAGTTGCGTGCGAAACTTGAGAAGTATTGGCTGGAACGCCATCCTGGAAGCTCGGGACCTCCGTCTTATTACGCTCAGGCGTTAGTTCCTGAATACGCTCAAGTGATGAATAATTGCAATGGAACCGCCCCCGGCTTGTGGATTGATGGCACCTATTTTAAACGCAACGTGGTTGTTGCACTCCTACCCGGTCCGCCGTCGGAATTTGAACCGATGTTTCGCGATGAATTTTTGCCAAGATTGAGCGCGCGTCGTGGCAAACAAATTTTCACAGAAAAATTCATGGCGTCAAATACTTCAGAAATGGCTGCTCAGGAGAAAATCGAAGCGGTTCTACCCCCACATCTGCGCGCCGCTTATTGTGCGTCAGTTGAGGGTACCCGAGTTTTTCTTACTGGCGATAATTCCGCTGTTGTCCACGAATTTACAGAAAACGTCAAAAAAACCTTTGGCAACTCAATTCTCGCCAATGGACATCAAGATCTGGTCGATGAACTGGTCGAACGTTTAGCCGCGAAGAGTTATACGGTTGCGACCGCAGAGTCCTGCACTGGTGGCATGATTGGCGCAATGATTACCGCACCGCCCGGCGCTTCAAATATTTATCCAGGAGGTGTCGTTTGCTATTCCAACGAATCAAAACAACGTGAACTCAATGTTTCATCGGAGATTTTGGAACAATACGGCGCAGTTAGTCGCGAATGCGCTACCGCAATGGTTGAAGGGGTTTGTCAGCGCTTTGGAACTCAAGCCGGGATCTCGGTTACTGGCATTGCTGGGCCAAGCGGTGGAACGCCTCAAAAGCCGGTGGGCCTGGTCTATGTTGGAGTTATGTTGAATGGGAAAACCGCCGTGCGCGAACTTCATTTACGTGGCGACCGTGCTCAAGTTCGCCGTCGCGCTGCCGCGCAAGCCTTGATTTTATTGCGTGAAATGTTAATGTCTGATTTAACCGCCCCGTAGTTGTCTCGAAAAATATTTTCAGGAGAAAAAATTATGCCGGTAATCTGTCCAATTGCCCTAAAAATAGGGTGCGCCAAATGTTCGATTTATAACCTCTGTCCAGTCAAAAAAATCATCGGCGACGAGGGTAAAGTGCGTCGCAATAAAAAAGGTGATGTCAAAGTTTCACCAACCCGCCCGAAATAGTGAAACCGCGAAGAGCGAATTGTAATCATAAACGTCGTCCCAAGATGATGTAATTTTAATCTCTAATTCACGCGCGCATTATGCGCGCGCGAATTAGAGATAGCATTTACATCAAAAAATATTTCTTATTCTGAACCATGACGTCTGCGTTTTCCACATTAAAGAATATGTGCTTTCTTTGATTTGCGGGTTGAATTTTGTTGTCATGGGAATTAAACTGATTTCAACTTAAACTTTAAATGAGGTCTTCATGCCAAAAACCTTTATCCTTGATACTAATGTTCTGCTCCATAATGGAAACAGTCTCCTCGCTTTCAAAGAAAATGACATCGTTTTGCCGATGGCGGTTATTGAAGAACTTGACCGTTTCAAAAAAAATAACGATGAACTCGGACGCAATGCGCGTTGGGTAATCCGCAAATTGGATGAGATGCGTAAACGTGGTTCGCTGATGAATGGCGTTCCGATTTTTCCCGATCAACCGGATGGTGGAAAAATTCAGATATTGAGCGCACGTGCCGCGATTAGTGACGAACAAATGGCACGTATTTCCGATTCTGCTCTTGATTTAGAACATCCGGATAATCGTATTCTCCGCGTCGCACTGGCGCTCCAAAATAGTCGCAAAGAGGTATTTTTCATCAGCAAAGATATTAATCTTCGCTTAAAAGCTGACGCCCTCGGGCTGCAGGTAATGGACTTCGAAAATGAACGGGTAGAATATGAACGGCTCTATTCCGGATTTCGCGTCCAGGAGAGCTCGCTTGATGAGATCGAATCTTTTTATAAAAATAAAATCCTAAAATTAGATTTAGAGATGGCACCAAACGAATTCGTGGTTCTGCAAAATTCTGAAAATCCCAAACGCTCTGCGATTGGACGCAAGACCGCTGACGGAAAAATCCATTTGATTAGTAATCGTTCCGAAGGTACCGTCTGGAATGTTGAGGCACGCAATAAAGAACAACGCATGGCCTTAGAGCTCTTGCTCGATCCAGAGGTGAAACTGGTGACCTTGGTCGGATCTGCCGGAACTGGCAAAACCCTGCTCGCGTTAGCGACCGCATTGGAACAGGTTCAGCGTCTTAATCTTTATAGCAAAATACTGGTATCGCGACCGATTATGCCGCTTGGCAATGATATCGGTTATCTCCCTGGAGCCAAAGACGATAAACTATTTCAATGGATGAAGCCAATTTTTGATAATCTTGATTATCTATTGAAATCGAATCATCCTGGTGGCTCTGCTAAGAAGATTTCTGATTTAATATCTTCGCAACGCCTTGAAATGGAGGCTATTACTTACATTCGTGGTCGTAGCTTAGCGAAACATTTTGTAATTATTGATGAAGCTCAAAACTTGACCCCACACGAAATCAAAACGATTATCAGTCGCGCTGGCGAAGAAACCAAAATGGTTTTGACTGGTGACCCGGAACAGATCGATAATCCATATTTGGATGCCTCCAGTAATGGGTTAACCTATTCCGCGGAACGTCTGAAGGATCAAAAACTGCATGGCCACATCACCTTAACTCGCAGCGAACGTAGCGAACTCGCCGGTATCGCCGCGAAGTTTTTATAAGGAAGAAAAACCGGGAAAGAAAACCGGGAAGGAACCACCGATGAACACAAATGAGCACGGATGGGAAATGGGGAAAGAGGCTGTAAATAAAAGTGATTTTTTGTATAAGGAAGAATCGCACCGGATTATTGGGTGTGCCTTTGAGGTGTTAAATGTTTTGGGGCATGGTTTGCTGGAAAAACCGTATGAAAATGCCTTAGTTGTTGAATTCCAACAACAAGGAATATCCTATACCCAACAACCGAGATTTCCTGTGATTTACAAATTAGCCAATGTTGGTGAATATATCCCTGACTTGATTGTATTCGATAAAATAATTGTTGACACCAAAGTCATTGATAAAATAGGTGGTAACGAAAAAGCCCAGCTCATTAATTATTTGAAAATCACTAAACTTCGAGTCGGTTTAATACTCAATTTTAAGCGCACCAACCTAGAATGGGAACGAATTATATTATGAAAATCATCTGTGCGAATCGGGGTCTATCTGTGGTTGAATATTAGGTTTTGTAAGATAAATAGGGAAGGAACCACCGATGAACACAAATGGGCACGGATGGGAAATGGGAAGGGAGTTTTCTGCCCACTAATTTCACTAATTGGCACTAATGGTGTGGGAAATGGGAGAGAGTTAACCACGGAAAACACTGAAAACACGGAAGATAAATTGGTGTAATTAGAGATACTAATTCGCGCGCGCATTATGCGCGCGCTAATTTAAAACCATCAGTTATATTAATTTTCGTATCATCCGTCTGCCTGCCAAGGCTTTGGCGCAGGCAGCTGGGCCAACCTTTCCTTTCCCTATCTGTGGTTTGATTCCCTTTTCCCATTCTAATTCCTAGATTCTAGATTCTTCCCGATCATATTCTGCGTGGTCAGTCTTCCGATGATTGAGCGTCAAATTTACGCAGGCAGAAAGTCAGGGTGATGATCAGAACGGCTGCGGCTAATCCTAAAACTGTATACATCGCGATGGTGAACCATTTGACGTTAGGCATGATTTTGGCTTTAAACAGTGGGTTTTTCTCTGCGGCGCTCATGGTCAGGACGGAGTGTTCTGTTTTGCGCTGTTGCTTCATCACCTCACGAATATCGTATTGAGGTTGTGGAATATTAGTTCCATCATAATACAGTGTTACCGGAAACTCTACATTTTCGTTCATTAGCATTATTTGTAAACCTTCCGCGAGCGCAGAGATACTCACGTTCTCCAGCGGCGGATTGTCGTTATTGATAATTGTTATCCGGTAATGTGGAGCGCGAGTTGAACGGCTTTTCAATGACATCTCTGTACGATTTACTTCTTGCAGTGCGAATGAATATATTTTGGTGGAATCAACCTTGTACCAATCATTGCCGTCTTTTGAGTATTCCAGAATACATTCACGCGCAAAGTTCCGCGAACTGGTGTTCACTATAAAAGTCACTATCGGAGAACGCGAAGTGCGCAATTCAATAATTTGTTTGCCGTTTTTGTTTGAAATATTTTCAATGGTTACGGGGACATTGTGTTGCGCTGGAATACTAACGCGGCGAGCGGCAATCTTGGCGGCGAGAGTAATCCGGTCAATCCGAAAATCCTGGCGTTGATAGAAATTGTTGGTGGCGGTGTTGTTTCCGTCATTGCCACTTTTCACAAGCTGTTCAAAGTACGGTTGTTTTTTCACTTCAGAAAAATTTAGAATCTGTAATTTAAACCAGCGGAAATCGGACGGTGAAATATTGATCGCAGTATTGCGCAGATTCACGATGCTGGAGTAATCGTAAATGCGATTTTCAGAAACTAATAACTGCCAGTTTTGTTGGTCATTACTGCCATAAACAGTGACCATTTTTTCAAAATTAGTTGCAGGTGTGGCAATAATGATTCGTTCAGTTTTGAAGATACTGGGAGACAGTGTTTGGGGTCTGGAAATAATCAACTCAATACTGTTCTCTTTTTCCGAGTCTGGCTTTGACAGTGCGTCTATTTGGGCAATGCAAGTTTTTTCCGCTTTGTCCATCACACTGATAAATTCTGGTTGTAAAGCAAAAGGCAATTGTCGCCCGAGACGGTCATACAAGCGTAAATCAGTATAGCCGTCATTGGTATGATCATATAAATCAGGATCAAATGATATTGCGGAAAACGTCTTTAACGCTTTATCGTCAGGCTGGGCGTTGCGGGTATATTGCAAAGCTGAGCGGTAATCATTGCCGTAAATAATTCCAGCAAACAGCAGGATAATTAAAGTAAAATAGGTTTTCTTCACAGTTTTATCTCCTTTGCGTCCGCTTCGTTTTGGTCCGTTTCCGGCTTCTGTGCAGTCTCAAATTGTTCGCGAAAGCGAATATAAATGAAAGCTCCGGCAATCATGACGATACCGAGAATTATAAACGCAACAATCCGGTAAAGTTGAGAAAGTTTTTCCAAGTCAACAAAGAAAATCTTCAGGGCGTCAATACTGAATAACAACAAACCGGCATAACGCAAGCTTTTGCTGGATTTTCTCAAGCCACCCCAAATCAGCGCAAAGGCGAATATCCCCCAAAGAATAGATACGCCGCCGGAACGGAATCCAGGAATGAATTTGAACATCATGGTGCTGGCTTCAAAGGTTAAGTAAATAAAGAGCAATCCGATGGTCGCAGCGCCCATAATTTGAGTCGTTTTTATGGTCGTGTTGCCTCTCAACTGCTTCATGCAAAAAACAAACGTTGCAATCATAGCGATAAATTCTAATGTTCGCATGGCGGCATAATCCCACAACGGAGCACAACGGTAGGTCCAGCTTCCAACCGAATAATTCCAAGTATTCATATCAAACATCAGTTTGAGCAATACTGCCGTCCCCGCAATCAAGGTTAATACCGTGAGTGCTTTTGACCTTAAATTGCCGGCAAAATGTGCCATCAATACAATTGCGCCAAGCCATATCAGCGTTACCGATGGTTCGCACAACGGCAGATAAAATGCATTTGACGCTCGCAACGCCTCAACTGACAGATAACAGATTAACACTATTGCCGTACTCCAGGCGATGACTTGCGTTACAGGGCCGCCAGCTAATTCTCCGCCAATATCGTTAGCGCGTCCGACAATAGAGTTTTCAGCTTTTTTACCATATTTTCTCAGTAATAGCCAGCCAGCAGCGAGAGCCGTGCAAAAACCTCCTACGGTAATCAGTCGGTCAAACATACCGATAAAATAGTTAGAGGTTACAGAAATAAAACTTTCATCAATTCCCAGCAATCTGAACAGTGCCAGCAGATAAATCACCAGTGAACAATGCGCCAGAAATCGGCTGCCGATACGCAGGCCGAGCCACAGGAACACCACCGCCAACGCCGACCAGGAAAAGGTGACCCATTTGCCAGAGAGTAATAACGGGAACGATACAGTTATCGAGAATGCGGTCAACGCAAACAGGATCAGTAACAGATTTCTGTCGGTGTATTTGCGATACAGAAAGTAGATAATAAAAATGAGAAAAAACGCTGCCGCGCCAAGGCTAAAAAATGCCCCGTAAGCTCGCGGATAAAGTTCAAAAGTCAATTCCCAACCTTTATAAAACAAGAGAATGGTATTAAGCAAAATCATTCCTAACTCGATCAACGATATCGGTTCACGGTTACGAACATTGAAGATCAGAGTTTGCCCGAAGAAAACGATAAAATAGATGCTTAAAAAGGTAATCGCGATTATAAAATCAGTTTCTGAGTTATAGAACTTATCCAACGCCAACAAATAAATGCCCCAAGTGAATACAAAATTCAAAATGTTAAGCAGCTTCCAGTTGCGGTATCGGGATACCGCCAATGCGCCAACCGCAATCATCAACATATAAACGTATAATCCAGGTAAATTTTTAACCCCAGTACTCAAAATCACTGGTGTCAGCGTGCCACCGGAAAGCCCCAATACCGCGACCAAGAGCGAATCTTTGCGGATTGAAATAAGCCACGCCACTGCCGTAATGAGTACCATAAGTCCGAATGCTGGTTTGACATCGACTAAATGATACATATTGGCGGCGGAATGAATACTGAAATAGAGTAGTACGATGCTACCGCCAAGCACGCCACGACCGATTAAATCGTATTTTTTCTCTTTGCCAGTTATCCGCATGCCAACTAAGAGCATTGCTATTGCCACTATTACGCTAATCGCCACCCGTGCGGCCGGAGGCATAATTTCGTTTTCGATCGAATATTTCAGAAAGAATGCGCTACCGCAAAGAATGATTATGATTCCAACCCTGACCAGCCAAGTCGTAGCGACGGCGTATTCAGTAGATACCCCTTTCATGCGATGACCTTCTCCAACAATTAGCCATGACCATATTTTATTGACCATTGCTGATGCTTTTTCTTCAAATTGTGATGGCGAAGCAGGAACTGCTTTGGGTTTTAGCTGCGGTTTTGAGACAACCGCAGGCGGAGAACTCGTTTTTACTGGGGAACTGGTCGGAGTGATTTTTTGCAGTTCAGCGGTATAAGCTGGTTTGATAGCTTGAGCTGGTACAATCGGAGGTGGGGTTTGGACGGTTTTTATTTCCGGCGTAGAAACTGGCGGTTTGGGCCTTAATTCTCGCAAGATCTGTTTTTGCGTCTGTTTAATCTCTTCGAGTTGTTCTGCATTTTTTTTTGTTGAAAAAAATATTTTAAACAACAAAACAATGAACATTATTGGGATAATAAGTATTATCGGAACAATAAGCAGCCGAGCAATAAAGAACACCATTTGACTTCCCATCGATATTCGCTCCAAGTTTGAGTACTATACTCGTTTTGGTTGAAATCTTAGATTCCACTTGTTGCTTTCTGGTATATTTTCCTCCCCATTTTTCGCACGATGCCAGCATCGCTCTTCAAAAAGAGGTAAAAATCTACTCGAAAATCCACGGCGCGTTTATTTAAGTTTTCGTCCTCAAAGAGTACTAATTTGTAAAGGCATCCTCACACCGGGCAACAGTTTTGATATTTCGTCAACCGGCAACGCACAAACTATAACCTTTTGAATATAAATTTCAATATTCGATTAAAGTCTGGAGAGTCGACATTGAGGGATACTGGAGGAAAGTTTTATCGCAGCTGGACACAGCGCAAGCGCCGCTTAAAGCTTAACTCATCTTGATAAAGGAAGTTGGTAGTTTAAAGTAATAACAGTTTAAACCTTCTACGGAAGTTGCTGGGAAAATAGCGCTGAATATATTCTCGATTTGATTAAAGCGGAACCTGGGATTAACACGGCGAAAATCATCGAACGGCTCAATCTCTTGCTGCGCGCTGCACAACGCCAAATAAGATTGTTGGCAGACTCGAACCAAATCATTTTTCGTGGAGTGCATAAAAGTTGCGGATATTTTTACTTAGAGGAACGGCATTAACTTTGCGCGAGCATTATGCGCGCGTGAAGTTTAGATTAGGAAAATTATGATTGTTAATACTGAATTTGGAAAAATTGAAGGTCTCACGAGTGAGGCTGGCTATTCATTTTTGGGCGTGCCATTTGCGGCGCCACCGGTTGATGAATTACGTTTTAAACCACCCCAGTTGCCGAGTCGTTGGAGCGGAGTTCGTCGTTGTCAAGAATACTCGGCGATTGCGCCTCAACCACATCTAGGTAATATTACTCCGTTGAAGTTGCGTAATCCGCAGAGCGAGGATTGCCTTTATCTGAATATTTTTGCCCCGCACAATGCCCGCAATCTACCAGTGATGTTTTGGCTTTATGGTGGTGGATTTGTTGCCGGAACCGCCAACATGCCAATCTATAACGGCATCAATCTGGCCAGCGAACAAAATGTTATTGTTGTAACTATAAATTATCGCGTTGGTATTTTGGGTTTTTGTGGCGAAAACTTTGGTTTAATGGACCAAGTTGCCGGGCTGAATTGGGTCAAAAATAACATTATTAGTTTTGGAGGAGATCCGAATAATATTACGGTTTTTGGCGAATCTGCTGGTGCATCCTCAATTGATGCTTTAATGCGCGAACCGGACGTAAGCGGATTGTTTCAGCGTGCGATTTGCCAAAGTGGAACGCTGGATACGGTCAGAGTGATTTTTGCTTCATCGGGCAAGTTAAATATTACAAAAAATGCCGATATTGATGACCTTCTCGCGGAACAAAGCATAACTTTTGGTTGGGATGACGATAAATATGTTTGTCAACCTCGTGAGTGTGGTGAGAAATATTGGAATCCAGTTCCGTTGTTGATCGGTTGGAATAATAATGAGGAAACTATTTTTACCAGCAACTGTAATCCTGAAGATTTTGAACGTTGGTCGGAGCGGATGTTTAATGCTGAGTTTACGCGCGCAGTGATGGCGCGTTATGAAGATCCCAAAACTGCTTGGAATGCGGTGATTCGTTACGCTGGTTTTGCGTTACCAGCACGAACTATGGCAGAAAAAATTGCCACCTTGGACCAACCGGTTTATTTTTACCGTTTTAAGCGCGAAGCTCCAGAAGTGCGTTATGCTAAGCATTTAAAGTGTTATCATTCATCGGAAATTAGTTATGTTTTTGGGAACGCGTTAACCCCGCCCTCGGCGGAAGATCAGCTGCTTTCAAAACAGATGATGTCGTATTGGACGAATTTCGCGCGCACCGGTGATCCTAACGACAGTGCTTTGCCAAAATGGCCACAATGGCATGCTAACGAGCGGCGTAACATTATTCTGGACGTGCCGATTTCGTCGGAATCTGATTGCGCAAAAACCGAATGCGATTTTTTCGCAAGTTTAGGACAGAGATAAAATGAGTTGGATTTTATTAGTAATTGCAGGTCTATTCGAAGTTGGTTTTGCGACCTGTCTTGGCAAAGCAAAAGAGTCAAGCGGAATAGTTACAACCTATTGGTATAGCGGTTTTTTTGTTTTTCTGACCATAAGTATGTTATTGCTGGTTAAGGCGACTCAGGAGCTGCCTATTGGAACGGCATATGCGGTTTGGACCGGGATTGGAGCTATTGGTACTGTCTTAATCGGAATAGCCATATTTAAAGAACCTGCTGATTTTTGGCGACTTTTTTTCATAACCACACTAATTGCATCAATTGTTGGGCTGAAGTTGGTGTCGGATTGAATGATTAGAATATCCGTTTATATTTTGAGTAATTCGTTGATCCTAGATCCGACGAGAATAGGCTATGTTTTTTAAAATCGTGAATAAGTGAATGGAGATGAAAATGACCGAAGATAAGCAAAAATTGATGAAGACGGCATTTCGGTTGTTGTCGCGTCGGCCACATTCACGGAAAGAGTTGATCAACAAATTAACGATTCGTGGTTATAGTTTCCATGATGCTGCGGCGATGGCCAAAGAGTGTGAACGTCTTGGCTACATCAATGATGAACTGTTTGCCGAAGATTATCTGAAAGAGTTGGCGCAGCGCGGTCAAGGTGAAATGATGATCAAAATGAAAATGTTGAAAAAAGGGTTGCCGATGGAGCTGATTGAGGATAAGTTATCAGAGCTTAATACAATGTCGTTAGAGATTGAGCGTGCGAAAACGGTGCTTGCGGCTAAAATGACGGCATTGAATCGTGAAACTGACACGCGTAAACGTCGTGACAAAGCATACCGGTTTTTAGCGTCGCGTGGTTTCAATTCAGAAGCTATTCGCGGCGCAATGGAGGGATTTAATGAAAATAATTGATGCACATATTCATTTTTGTAATAATGAAAATTTCCAGCGGGTTGGTGACGCATGTGGACAAATCAACAGTCTGGAGTTTTTAGAGCGCGAATTTAAGGCGCATAATATCGTAAAAGCGGTCGCCATGGGAACGCGGAGTCAGGACGACAGAGAACCCTGTTTTCCACTGCTCCCGAACCTGGGGGGAACGCCTAGTGTGGAAAATAGTACTCACCCGAAAATGGTCTCTTATTGCTGCGGCGTTGATAGTTCAGCGATCGTCGGCAGTGCACGTGGCAAGGTTCTAGCGGAATTTGAACGCCACTTGAGTTCTGACTTATGTGTTGGGATTAAAATTTATTCTGGTTATCAAAAATTTTATGTTCATGATCGAATTCATTTTCCCTTTTATGAGTTGGTGCAACATTATAATAAAGCGGTGGTAATACATACTGGTGATACCGCTGGCGGACGTGGATTGCTCAAATATTCGCACCCGTTGACGCTGGATGAGCTGGCACCGGAATTTCCTGGAATAAATTTTGTCATGGCGCATTACGGCAATCCATGGATTGTTGATGCTACGGAGGTTGCGGTCAAAAATCCCAATGTTTTTATAGATTTGTCAGGCTTAATCGAGGGTTATTTTGAGGTCGATGACTATATTGAAAAGTATCACGGCTATATCGAGCATTTAAAAACATGGATAACCTACCTCTCGGATTACGGTAAATTTATGTTTGGTACTGATTGGCCATTAGTTAGTTTCGCGCCATATATTGAATTGATCAAGCGTTTGGTGCCGGAATGTCATTGGAATGAGGTCTTTTATGAAAATGCCGAACGTATATTTTTTCACAATGAGAATTTTGTAAAATAACAGAAAGCGCGGTATGGTTAAACCGACTGAAAAAATTAGAGGAATGGAGATAATTTAATGGATGTTTTAGTTGTCGGAAATGGCGGTCGCGAACATGTTTTGTGCTGGAAATTGCAACAAAGCGCGCTGGTTGGACAAGTTTATTGCGCGCCTGGTAATGCTGGAATAGCTAGCGTTGCAAAATGTATCGATATTGGCGTTGATGAACTTGAAAAATTAGCAGATTTTGCCGTTGAACACCATATCGGTTTGACGGTGGCTGGACCTGAAGCACCGCTTTGTGCCGGCATTGTTGACGTTTTTGAAAAACGTGGACTGAAAATTTTTGGGCCAGACAAAATAGCAGCACAGCTTGAAGGTAGCAAGAGTTTTGCCAAAGATTTTATGTTGCGCCATAATATTCCGACCGCAAAGGCAGCAGGGTTTGACGATGCCGAATCGGCGATCGAATATATCCGTAAAGAGTTTGCTGCGGGCGAAACCGGCATTGTAGTCAAAGCCGACGGCTTAGCGGCTGGTAAAGGCGTATTGGTGGCTTCAGGTGCGGAAGAAGCGATTGAGTTTGTTTACAGCTGCTTTGCTGGCAAATTTGGTGGTGCCGGCGCGCGAGTGTTGATTGAGGAATGTTTGATTGGCGAAGAAGCTTCGATTTTGGCATTGACGGATGGAAAAACTATTGTGGCGCTAGCATCGTCACAAGATCATAAGCGCGCTTTTGATGGCGATCTCGGCCCTAATACTGGAGGAATGGGTTCGTATTCCCCTGCGCCAGTGGTCGATGACGCCGTTATGGCTAAGGTTGAAACTGAAATTTTGCAACCTTTTTTAACTGGGATTCAGCAAGATAAATTGAATTTCAAAGGAATTATTTTTGTTGGCATCATGGTTACTGATAAAGGGGTCAAAGTGTTGGAATTTAATGTCCGCTTTGGTGATCCAGAGGTTCAGTCGGTATTAAGTCGATTGGACAGTGATTTGGCTGACGTGATGCTGAAAACCGTCGAGGGAAGATTGTCTGAAGCAGAGTTGGTCTGGTCTCATGAACCCGCAGTTTGTGTTGTGATGGCTTCAGGTGGCTATCCGGGCGGTCACCAGAAAGGGTGTGAAATTTCCGGATTAGAAGCGGCTGAGGCAGATGGCGTCAAGGTTTTTCATGGCGGTACTGCGTTTAAAAATGGCCGCGTAGTTAACGCGGGCGGGCGAGTTTTGGGAGTTTGTGCACGGGGCGAAAATATAAAGTCAGCCATAGAACGCGCGTATGCGGCGGCAGATAAAATCAGTTGGGATAACTGTTTTTGCCGACGAGATATTGGATATCGTGCGATTGCTCGGTTGAAAGATAACAACGGAGGTTAAAATGTTAAAGTTTTTAATGCTGTTACTACTGGCGTTGCCGCTGAGTGGGTGGGCTGCGCCGAAGATTGATGTCAAAACGATTTCGATGGATAATATTGATTTTAAGTCGATCGAAAAGGTTTGCAAGTCTTTATTGACTGAAAATGGCGATATGATTTATATTCCAGTTGATAATATATTATTGATTAGAGATGAGCCCGAAGCGGGCGCACGGATTGCGCGTTTTATCAGCCACACCAAAGAGTTGCTGAAAGAACACGACAAAGATGAGGCGGAGAAAGCTCCCAAAGTTGAGCCGCCACCAGCTGCAACGAAAGATGATGTCAAGCCGGCAGTTGAAGCAAAGCCGGAAATTCCAGAAAAGGCACCCACCGTTTATCGAGTAATCCCGCTGGGCAATACCGACTATGGAACCGTCGACGAGATCTGCCGTTCCTGGTTGTCGGACGACGGAAAGTTACTTTATTCGCCGGGTAGCAACACGGTAATAATCTCAGATACTGCGAACATCGTGAATCGGGTCCATAAATTCATTGACGATATCCATAAATCATCAGGTTCGACATCGTCATCATCGCCGACGTCACAAACTACGCGACAAATTTCGATTGATGATATCAACCAACCTCAGAGTACCAACGTAATCTATGTCAGGGATAGTAGTTATGGGAGTTGGGGATTTCCTAATTACTATTACTATTCAAGTTCGAGATGGCCACCACGCCCGAGACCTTGTCCGCCACGCCCGCGGCCTCGTCCGCGCCCACATCCCAGCCCGCGTATCCTGCGCTAAATGGTTTTCTAATTCGCGCGCGCATAATGCGCGCGCGAATTCAACGACTAGATTACATAGAGTTACGGCTTACAAATTCAACGTTTTTTTAACGCCACTTGCCCAATGAGTAGTGTTTTCAGCATTTGCTTGCCACATTGCGGACAACACATCATGTTGGGGACGCTAGTCTCCTCAAAATTTTGAAGCGGTATTTTTTTGCGACAATGAAAACAAATTACCGCTTGGTTTTCTGTTACGACATTCCGACTCGCGACGCTTTTGATTCCGCTGTCACCCGAACGGCTAAACAGATTGAAAACCATAACACCCACTAAGAATGACAGAACCACCAACAAAACTTTTTTATTCACATACATAGAAATATCGGTTCTTCTGCATTTGATGTA
>DLIO01000060.1 GCA_002483765.1 Lentisphaeria bacterium UBA7640
ATACGGGATCAAGATTCCTGAATCTTGATTTTTAACGCATAACAGCAAGTAAATTTGCGACAAATTCCCTGCTGTTATTATTGGCCATATTGGCATTTAACGCCTTACACATTCAATGAAAGAATATTGTTTGCAACGAAAACAGGCTATGGGAGTTTAGCAAATTAGCCACATATCATCCTACCACTTAATAGAAAAGAATCCGGAAATTTATTCACAGATTCAAAAGCTTAAAAAAAGTTCTATAATCTATATCCTAAAATAACTTAACATTGAAAGGAAATAACCATTCTGGGTAGGACGATTCATTTTCTTTGGCTAATTGGTCAAATGTTGGTAGTGTGTCGTTGAATTCAATGGCATCAGCCCACTGCGCAGCATAACTCGCGATAACAGCCATTTCGTTATCAGCCTTCAATGTGATATGACTTGCGCCCCATTGACGTAAAAGTTGCAAAGCCATGATAACATCTTTAACCTTTCCTTCTAAATAAGGTTCCCCTAACATATTAGCATAACGCGTATATAGATTTTCGGCTGATCTTCCATTAAAAAAAGTTCCGGCACATTCCCCATGTCCACGCACGTCAAGTAAACACAATATTTTATTTTCTGGTATAGTTCCGTCGTAGCCATTCAACGATAGCACCACTTTTGTAACCAATGGTGGAGCGTAGAAGACTTGCGTTCCCACAATTTTCAACATTGATCTTTCCAAGTGGAAGCGACTTGCATATAAAAAAGGATCTTTTCTAAGTATCTCCGGACGGAGTACGCGGTAATTCAGTTTCTCAATTGGAGTAGTGTCAACCTTTGGAGGGGTTATAGTTTTAGTGGCGATAAAATCTGTAATTTTACGCGCCCCTGGAATTTTGAATACTGAACCATCCGGCGCGCAATATAACTCTTTTTCTGAAAGAACTACCAAGCGCGGTTCTGGCTTCTCTTCTGTACAGCCAAAAAAACTAGCTGCTGCAACTCGATGGTTTGGAGCATAAGAATGATTTCCATGTCCAGTATGAAGCCGAATATTGTCTGGTTTGCCTAACAAAGAGTAAATTTTTTTCAGTTCGTCATATGCCTCTCTTGTTCCACGAATATCGAAGAAGTCATTATCTTGTGCCAGAATCATCACTGGTCGTGGCGCAGATGCAATGATATAATCAGCAAGGTCCAACTCCTGTGATAAAAAAAATGGCGGATTTTGCTCAGCATCAGCAGGAAGTTCATTTCCAAAATTATATCTAAGCGATGTAATATAACAACTTGGAGCAGCCATAGTTAATCGTGGATCAAATGCATTTAGATAAGTCGTCATTGTTCCCCCGCCAGAAGTTCCCGTCACACCGAGTCGCTGCGGATCAACCTCTTGGCGTGTTAACAGGTAGTCTAGGGCTCTTATAGCATCCCACAACCGCCAAGTACCAAAAAAATCACCAGTTAACAATAGCTGTTTGCCGCGTAGATCGTGTTCGCTAGTTGGACCAATGGCCTTATCCCCTGTAAATTCTCGCCGTTCTCCCTGACCATAGGGATCAACACTTAAAACTGCAAATCCCTGATGCGCAAAATACTGCGGCGCCTCTTGATAAGCTGGTGCAGATTTCCCGGTTGCAGAATGTCCGCAAAGAAATAAAATTGCCGGTAACGGTTTCGAAATATTTTTCTTTCGATAAAAAAGTGCAGAAACATAAAAGCCAGGCCGACTTTCAAAAATCACCTTATCTATTAACAATTCGTCCAGTTCGATCTTACCAGTAACTTGAGCATTTAGTGGAGTCCGTTCTGGCAATTGGCCAAAAGAGCGCGCCAATTTACGCCGAACTTCAGCCTGATATAATTTTACATCCTTTGCAGACGTCAGGGAGGCAATTCTTTTTTGCCGACAATTTAGCACTGTATCTATCTTGTCCTGATAGTATTGATTCATGCTTCCCCCTAATGTCTTGAACGAAACTAGTAGTGCAAAAGCAAACATAGTCAGCATAAGATATTTGGTTTTAGCACCAATAATCATGGTTTTTTGATAAGAAATCATTTTTACTCCATTGTTATAATTTTCTATTAATTGATTTACTAATTAGACTCTAAATATGTTATTCCTTTTTGCTTGGATGACCATATTTTAATTTTATTAGATAATCTAGATAATCTATTTAGCACCTAGTACATATCGTCACCAGTTTCCTCAAATCTTAAAGTTTGGGTCGATTTTTTATACATCATCTTATTTGTGAATTAAACGCACTATATCAGTGATATTTCTCAATTCCGAGTTGTGTGATCTGCAATTTTTCCCTCGATCAATTATTCTTCTCATGAGTGAAGAATAATGCCCGGCAGCTTTCTCCGTTCCAGTTAACCTTTATGCCTGAAAAAAGTTCATCTGAATGGTATACTGCTACCTGATTATTGTTTACCATATCTTTTAAGATATAACGCCCTTGCGGTAGATCAGGAACCGTGATTTTAACTTCCTCGCACGTGTCTTCATTACGAAATAGACAAATTATGCCACGCCCACTACGGGAGTATCTGGTAAAACCATCCCACTGATCATGACTGATAAACTGATTACCTTTGAACTTATGAAACTCACTTAGAATTCCATAAGCAATCAATTCATTCAAATTCATGCAAACATCTTTTATTTGGGATAGATTTTCTTCAGTAATTAATCGCAAGTCGCCTGCGACTAGCGATGTCCCAATAAAAGAGGTCAGAAGATGTTCAATATCCCGACTGTTCTGTAGACAGATCAGACTGCCTAAAATACGTTCATTCGGTAAAACAGATGAATAATTGTAAAGCGTATTACGAATTTTGCGTGCATTCAGTATTTCAGGTTTTAAAGTGTTCATATTAGAAACATGATGTAACTCGGAAAACATTAGCGCACCAATGCTTGGGGCTTCAGTACCAAAAGTCTCAAAGCTAAAATCTATTACCAAATCAGGGAAACGATCTTTAAGCGCATTCCTGAAATACATCATTGCAGTATATTGTTCCAAGACTGAGTCTGAAGCGTCATGGTGGTATTTGTGGGTCGTTGCTGAACATCCGTAAGGGGCTATACCGTAAGGGCTCAAAATAGAACTAAAATCAAGTTTAAAATAATCGATCTTGTACTGTTCTGTCAATTGCCTGAGTTTGCCGATTATGAAGTCGCGATGTTTTGACGCCATGCACCGACAACTGTAATCACTACCAAAACCAGCCTGCTTAGGGGCGCCGTGGGGATCACAAGCATTATCTTCCGGCCGTGAACCCACCGCTCCGTAGTCAGTACCGACATTGAACCACAAACCGAACTTCATCCCATTTGCTCTGACTCGTTCAGAGATAACTTCCAGTCCATTCGGAAATTTCTCAACATCGACTTTCCAGTTATCTTGAGTGAACCAGCCATCATCAACCACAAACCAGCGAAACCCAAGTGACGCAGCGCGGTCGGCCAAGTCAAGCAGTAATTTTTCGTTGATATTTTTCAAAAATGGTAACCACGTACAGTACATGACCCCGCCGTTATCAGGACACACTGGCAGAGAACGGCGAATGAGTTCTCGGAAGCCATTAAGATGAGTCGAAGCGTCTCTTGCTCCCTCATATAGATAAATATAAGCCCGATCAGAAATGAAACTTTCACCCGCCCTCAAAAATTTGTTAAACTCTCCGCTACTCATGCTGTAGCCACAGGAAATCCCAGTCGGCCATCCCGGATAAACCATATAATAGCGCAACGGCCCGGGAGCTCCGTTACCGATAAACATCCCCTCGTTTAGCCTAGAATTGTGAAGCTGAATTATATCCTCATCACCACAGGCAGCAAAACTTGAAGGAGCGGACGCGGTGCCCTGCTTTTTATGAAATTCGGCATCAACGAATTGCCCAGGACAAGTGTTGAGAATTTCAAAGAACAGGCGCTTTAAATGCAACTCGCCCTTCAAGCACTCAAATTTCATCCACTTTACACAACCGGGTAAGTCTGGATATATCTGAAAATAGACTTTGATGCGGACATCATATTTAGAACACATAAAGCTTAGTTCAAGGATTTCGCTGTCAAAGTCACTCTTGCTAATTCGATAATCTTCAAATTCGAGAGTCTTTTCATGGTCAACTGCATTCCCGTCAAGGATATGAATTTCCGATTTATTAAAACTGGAAACTACCTGCGAATTCAACGACACCTGAAAATCCGCGCTGGCTGGACGCCTTTCATATTCAGAATTATTTTTTTTATTTAAAACAGAGCTGGTTCTCAATCCACCAGAATCAACCATCAGCTCGCGTAAAAACAGATCATTTTCTATTCGAAACCGGTTACCATTCACTTTAATCATTTTATTTATTCCTTGGTCATGACGTTAATTTAATAAATCCAACACTCATTTTGATGAACAGTGTTATCGGTTAAACAACAAATTTATAGTCAATTCTTGAGCGCTGCCAACTCTGCTTTGATTTCACTTTCCGACAAAGCATGATCCCAGATTTTCAAATCATCAATCATCCCTGTAAAACGAAATCCGTTTTTATTAGGAACAAATATCTTCCCAAGAATCAATGGCTCATCTTGAATGACTTCTTGTTTATTTTGTTTTTCAGTTATCTTTTCACCATCAAGAAACACCTGTAAAACACCGTTTCCACGTACATAAATGATATGATACCAAGTCTGCGCTTTGATTGTCGTTGTGGAATCTATAAAGTCGCCAAGATGCCATCTAACCTTACCATTTCTTATGACTAGATCAAACCGATCAGGCGCAGCATATTTATATTGTCCAAGAAAAAACTGCGCTTTCAAATCATCGAAATTGATTTTTACACTGATACTGAAATCTCGCTTGGGAATCAAAGGTTTTTTAAAATCAACATAATCATCGTTGGTTTTAAAACGAAATGCTTTACCTGAGAGCCCATCGACAACTTCTGGGTTCCCATAAATAGTCCCATCATGATTATTCCCCGATAGATCCTTGACGACGCCAGATTTTATATTATTAAAATCCCAATGTCCTACAGGTAAGGCAATAGTTGGCATTTGTAACGCCATAATAATAACTCCCAAATAAAAAACTTTTTGAACAGACATACTGTTTTCTCCTAATTTACTTATAATTGATGTACATAATTTTGCTGAAAAAAATCAACAGTCAGACTTAAGAAAATTAATATCTTACAAATGGATTTATAACGCTAATTAGGAGAGCAACTGGAACCAGTGCTCTCCCAATATTTTTTCTTCTTGCGATATCTTTATTTTACCATTTGCCAGTAGACCAAACTTCTTTCAGAGTTTCAATCATTCTTGCTTCTAATGCTGGTTTCAAATCCTTCAAGTATTGTTTTGACTCGGCGTAGTTATTGTGGATTTTCATGGCAGTATCCACCATCGCAAAGTCTGTACATGAATCAATATCAATCAGACTATCCTTTAGTCCTACATCTTTCATCATATATTTTTTACGACCGCATTCATCAAACGGATTGTGAATTACTGGAGTGCCAACATTTATCGACATAATAATTGAGTGCATTTCCATACTAGTGATAATCCTCGAACGCTTAAATACAGAAAAAGCCTGTTCACTAGTCCAGAATTCATCAAGATAAACACAATTTTTTTTGGTTTCTTCAGAAAGAATATCATATAAATATTTTTTCGCTAACTTTAGTGTATGTCTAGTTTCATGGCAGATTAAAACCTTACAGCCAGTACGTTTAACCCATTCTTCGAGGAGAATTTTCATTTTTCGCATCTGCTCAAGTTTGCGACCTTCAGTGACTGCTCCACCAACTGGGTCATTGAAGTCTAGTTTATTTTCTGGAATCCTAAGCATTACGCTCATGAATTTTTCATTATCTAAACCATTTTTCTCCATGAATTCATCCGCCCATGCTTCATCAAAAATATTATAGAAAAAGGTTGAATCAGGACGATAGCCGGAAGATTTATTAGTCAACCCACGCTGCGATAAATAATTCAGCGAATCGCTGTCTCTACAATAAACAAATTCTGCATCGGCAAATAATCGTTTATATAGTAAATCCATTGGCCACTCCAATGCATCAAAACTTTGAGAACCTATTCCATAAGGAATTCCCAAATGGCGAGCGATGATCAACGGCATTGCTAACGGTAGAGTATAACCCCAGATATTTTTAATCCCGAGTCTTCCGTAATTCAAAGTCGTTCCTGAATTGTAGTAAACAAAGCCCGCATCTATAAAGGATTTAAAAGCATCTGGATTGCTATCCTTTAATTCTTCAACGAGTTCTTTTGAATAAATATTTAAAATATCGGTTACAACAGCTTCGCTCTCAAAAGTGGTCAACGTCCCTTGACGAAAGCTTTCCAGTTTGCCTGCTCCCCATCTAGCTTCGAATGCTTGCCAGGCCATGCCTTTTTCCAAACCTCCGCCATCGGTTGTAACGAACGGCATTGGTAATACTTGACAATTACTTTTGTGTCCTTCTAAAAGAGTCTTGGTTTTATGATAACCAGGGTCGTCTTTTGGTAGCCACGACAAAACAGTGACCGGTAACTCAGGCCGTTCCCTAGTAACCATATTGAGGAGTCCAGGAGTAATCCCAATATCACCGATATTGTTTACACTCCAACTGTAAGTGACGAGAAGATGCTTTGACATAATACGTTTCCTTATTTGTTTTTAGTTTTTCAAGTTACATAAACTTGCATATTTTTTATTATTTACTATTATTTGACAGTTAAAAATCAGTCTAGCGTCTTAATTTTAACATTTTTCCTCACAAATAATACCTGTATTTTTTGTGATTTAACTTAATACTGATTTTGGTATTGTGAGCACAGAAGTTTTTGAACTAGCGCTTTCACCGTTTCCACATATAATGAGATGAGATTTATTTCGCTTACTCCACCTATGAATCATTCTGGAATAAGTTTGAAGTTTCTTATTTCAAAAGTGCTCGTTGTCCCTGGCATTGTTCGAGTATGTAAAACCATCCTGTCAATCGTGAAGTTTCTATCTCCAGAAAAAAACTTTGTCATTTTATGCCATTTTGAATCTATGATAAGTTCATGTATCATCATCATTCTCTGTTGTTTATTTGTTGGAAGAAGTGTGATTACGCCAGTATGCCTGCGCCTTTTTGAAATATTCGTTGCTCTATATTCTAATTCCCAACCCTTAAAGGAAGCAAGCGAAAATGGAGCAACCAAATCAGTAGCCCACGCCATCCCTTTCTCTTCAGAATTATTTTCATTATTTACCGTAAACGCGTGCGTTTGTTCGTCTATGATCGCGGTTGCTTTATTTTTCGCTACTGGGTTGGGCAGAAAGCCAGGCCTTGCATCCCATTTGCCAACTGACTCTAAGACATTTCTCCCCGAAGCACCATCATTTCTCATTATCCTTGTATCGCTCCGTAAAATATTTCTTTGCTCTGTAGAGACTAATTTATCTGCCCTTTCTTTTGATCCGCAGTATATAAAAGTGAATTCTCTTCTTGGTATTGACAACTCCAATTCATCAGACTTGAAGTACTTATTTGACAATAGATCTTTTATGACTGCATTTGCTGATAAACCCAACTCTTTCTTGTCAAGCTTTAATTTTACATCCTTAGCCTCGTTAATAGAAGAAACAACGATCAAAACTTCGCCTTCACGGGTATAATAACTTGCCTTGTAATTTTCATCATCACTTAACTTTACTGAAGAAGAGTTTTCCCAGTAAGGAACAAACCTTGACTCTGAAGAGTACGCTGCAAAATCAAAAAGAACTTTTTCTGCATTAAACACAGTTGGCTGATGTGCGTCAAAATTCGAGTAACTCTTCATTTGATGAAGTAATTTAAGCGCCATCTTTGTCTTAGTAAGCCGGTGGAATTCTTTTATCCATTGCTCTTTTGGATAATTTACATTATTGAATATTCCATTAAGAGTAAATGAAACGAGACCGCCCTGTATACCGGTACTCTCAGCACGAATATAATCCAGTGGATAGCGATCCTGGAATTCCGTGACCCCAAATTTATCTTCCCATGTGAATCCGATATTAGCGAAGGAAAACGCAGGTATAATAAGTGCATCAGAATGATGAACCATAATGTAATTACGCCCTGGCGTCAACTCATGTTGCATTACTGCTATACGCTTAATAAGTTCTCTTGTCGCCAAAATCCCCATTTGTGGCTCATCAACTCCGTCAGAATTTACTCCGCCTATTCCAATATCCGGATTGAATCCTGGAATAACAAACGTATCATCAAGATACACTCCGACTATTCCACTCTCAATCTGTTTCTTGTAATACCATAATATATAATTAATCCATGATTTTGTCGGATAAATCCGTGCGCCTGCAGCATAACCAACAGTTTGAGGAGCACGCCATTCTGATTTGAAGCATAGATATTCCGAACTGTCTGTTTGAGCTAGACGTGCATCAGAGTAAATCCTAGCGTCTCCTCCTCCTGCCGATAGTGCTCTAAATGCAGCTTTTATTTCGGTTGTAACACGCCTAACCCCATAATCAATTATTGTCTCACCTTTCTCCCTGTATTTACCATATGTTCGATTATATTCTTTTTCGTACTTCGCATAATGTGCTCTTATACTAGGAATTATTTTTTGAATTTCTTGGTTAATAGTATTTTGATTCACAATCCCAGTCTTTGCTGTCTCTGCAATCAATCTCATCATGCTGTAATCATCATTACAGGGATATTTGCTCCAATTAGAAGTAAAACCTGATGTGGTTGGACGCACGTAATAAAAGTTTGTCGCACCCTTTTGATTCCCACTAACACCCTTGCTTTTAGCTATTCCATTCAAGAGAAATGCCTTTCTGTCTTGAGGTTTCACCGGCGTTGCTTGCAGACCAAACTCAAAATTCTTTTCTCCGTTTAATGTGATTGCCTTGTTAACAATATCAATTTCGGTAACAACAGTATTGCTGTCCGGACGCTTTAACCTTATGGCCGGAACTGAATCTTCAAGGACAAGATATTTCCCAGAGTCTGCAAACCAACAAATTCCGCGCGCTGGACCTCCAACCCATATATATGGAATAAATTCTGATGCAATCAATCTTTTTCCATCAATAAACCTTTTCGGGACAGACTTAGAATTCCAAACCTCGCCTTGTCCTTTAGGGATATAACCTGTAGGATTGCTTCTTATCGAGTCCGCAAATACATGCATCAAATCACACTGTTCAGCTTTCATGGGAATATTAATAGTCATCTTGTTAATGATAAACTTAGTTGGTGAGTTTAGATTCATCTTAACCCACATCATACCATCATAGTCAAAAGTAGAAATAGTTTTAAGTTCAACTCCAGAATCTGTTTTCGATATACATTCAAAAACGACTTTGCTTGGAGTCTGCTCTATTTTTTTTATACTAACATCCTCCCATTTTACTTGTTTACCATTGATGCGCATATCCAGTTGAATAGCTTCAGCCAAGATCTCTTCGCCTTGAGAAAGCACCTGTTTCCAGAGTCCATGGGAGTTCATTACATGCTCACGAAGGATACTTTTAACCGTGTTATCTTCTACGCCGAGCGGTGTAAATGGAGGGATTATTTTATCAGACATTCCAATTTCATTATCAGCCCACACCCAGTTAACATTATCCAATTCCAAAACTTTTTGCGCGTAAAATACTCTCTTACCATCTTGATCAACATATTCAACATCAAAAATCCATTTACCATCGTTTGCACGCGGCAAATCAATAAGACAAGCCCAAGTGTTGTCAGTTGTTTGGTTCATAACAAAGTCAAACTGACTCATGTCTGGGGAAGTAGCGAAGATTTTCACTTTGGCTATCTCTTCACCTTTCCAGTCAGGCATTAAAAGATTAAATCGTGCTTTACGAGCTCCTGGATAATTATCAACACTTAAGAGAGAGTGGTCTCCTAACCCTGCGCTAATGTCACTAGTTGAACTGCTTTGGTTTTCTATTTTGATTTCACGATATAACAACACACTATTGCCGACGTTAAAACCTAAAATCAATGTGGAATATTCTTGGAGAGGAGGCGTAGGAGATGTAGTTGAAAACTTAATAGATTTATTATACTTTTTCTCTTCCTTTTTATGTACTTTACCGCCAGGTAATACTATTTCTGTACTAAAGCCCACAAGCAAAGACCCGGGGTTATAAATATTAAAAGAATTCTTGATTTCATGGGGGTAGTCTGTTAAAGTCATTTCTTCCATTTTCACTGCAGGTATATCTTTCTTCCAAGCTAACCTTAACATAGACTGTAAATCTACGTATGATTTACCTCCAGTGATCGTGCTTGGTCCAGATCTGGCCCAGTCCCTGCATATATTCAAATAAAGATAATCTTCAGTGAGTTCTAATTCCTCTAAAGAGATACTAGCTTCAATGATCCACCAATCACCTTTAGAAAAGCTTTTCGATTGAAAGCTACTAGAGTTCCAGTGTTTATCCTGATCTTTTGCATCATACAGAACATCCTGACTATTTATTATGAATTGAAATAAATTGTTTTTCTGATTTCTTATTATTATTTCGACTGCATCATCACTCCAAATTTTCGCATCGCGCTCTTTTTGTTTCGTATGCAAGCCACTAGTATCTGCACCATCTGTATTTATCGGAATTAGAGTTTTTACTGCTATATATAACTTTTTGCTGTCTGTCCCTAGATAAACAATACCTTGCTCAGGCATCATCTGTCCGTTTAATTTAAAAAAGGTGGACAATCCTCCGGCATTATCCCACTCGTGAAGGTCTATTTTTCCATCAACTTTAACCTCACGGTCCATAATTGGAATACAAAAATCAAAATTATAGCCTTTGGGTTTTTGTAATCCAGAAGCAGTCGAATAAAACACCATCATAAAAATACAAACAGTCGTTATTAGCTTAACCATCTCGTTTTTCCTTGTGATTTACTTAAAACCATAAAACAATTACGGCTCTTTTTAAGTTATTTAAAATAACTAATTTATTATGCTTTAGTAGCCTACTCTTGTCGTAATCTACACTTTTATTTTCTATTTCTCAGTATCAATATAAAGTTTTTTAAATTATAAAAACACCAGTTCGTGATACATATTTCTCTATTCGGTATATCCAGGATATTTACAATACTGCGCTTTTAGATTTAAATCGCGTCTATATACAGAATTAACTTCAGTACATGCCTTGCCAAGATCATCAAAATCCATAGCTTCTTGACTTCTCACACCGCCATCTGCAAATCCCACATTTGCTTTTCCCGCATGTCGTAGACATGGATACTGTTTCAAACCACCAGGTGAAATAGCATAACCTTGATAGCCCTCATCAGTACGACCATTACCTATATTACTAGGTTGCGCCTTGATTGAATCACCTATAAGTGCAAATATAGACGGAGAGGCTTTAGAAGGTATAGTAGATAGCTTCATGCTTGCTTCCCTCAGAGGGGAGATATGACCAAATGTATAATTCCATCCTTCGGCATTACCTTCTGCAGATATCACGTTGCTTGGACAACGTATAGTAGCAACATTCGGAATATACTTATTACTGAACAATACCCAGCCCCAGTAACCAGTCGTAGTCCCTGGAGGCTTTGGAGAGAAATGAAGAATATTTGTTGGGACAATATTGTCATCATTGTCACTCGCATAAAGGAAAAGTGCTGACAGTGACTGTTTCATGTTGTTTACGCAAGTAATTGCACGAGCTCTTTCCCTTGCCTTATTTAAGGTAGGTAGCAGCATTGCGGCGAGAATTGCGATTATCGCAATCGTTACGAGCAATTCAATAAGCGTAAAACTCCTTACTATGAACGACTTACATCTTTGGTTTTTGTTTTTGCTTTGGTTTTTTTTCATTTTTATTGATCTCCATTTGTAATAGTTTAAGGTTAAAAAGTTAACTTTTCTAAACATTCTTATTTTTTAGACCGATTGTCTTTAAATAATTCTCCCCTCATCATAATTTCTTCAGAAATTTTATGGTTGTGTTTTCAGGGGAAAATATTATTGTGATTTAATATTAAAAGTCGATTTTCTGAAAACATCTTGCTTTTCCAGACCGATATATTTTAGTGATTCACCATCTCATACCAATACCTCTCGGTGTTTAGGCATATTCAAATCTTGGAGCTTTTTCCTTTTGCTTTGTTTGTTTGTTTGCTTGTTTGCTTGGTTATTGATTTTGGTTTTATTAATTTTAATTTCTTAACAGAGCTGTCCATTTTAATCGCCTTAATCAGCAAATCTATAGCCATTTCTCCCCATGTGACGCTTGGTATTTCAATTGTGGTAATGTCCTCAGACTCGGAATATATTCCACAGCTTAATATGGCGCAATCAGAATTATTTTCTTTAATTACGCTTAATGCGCCTTCTGCCAAAAAGTCATCAACCGTAAATATCGCGTCAGGCGGGTTCTCGGATTGAAATAATTTGCTAGCAATAACTTGTCCATCTTTGCGGAGCATATTGCTTTGGAAAACCATATCTTCATCGAGCAGTAAATTTTTCTCTATAAAACTATCTTTTATACCGCGTAAAAAATTATCATTGTTAAAAACAACATGGCTGTGAAGCGTATTGAACTGACTACAAATAAAAGCGATATTTTTATGCCCAGTTTTCCATAAATATTCAATCCCCATTTTTGCAACTGAATAATAATCAAAGACTATCGAGTTTAATTGTAAATTATTATATTCATTAAAACTAACCAAAGGGATCTTATTTCTCCTTAATGTCTCTATATCTTCCTTGCTCAGAGCCGATGTCGCTATTAATCCTTTAACGTTATTCAGTGGAACGATTTGCTCCAGCGGACGTTTTTCCGCTGAACTCAGGCGGTTTCCAGTTGAATAAAGATGGAAAGAATATCCTTGCTCCACAGTTTGAGCCTCCATGGACTGCAATAATCTGGAAAATACTGGTCGAACGACATAATTCATATCAGAAAATAAAACTCCAATAGTTCCTGCGGTTGTGGCTTCTTCTTTTGCATTTATATCAAGTAAAAATGACCCTCGTCCCTGCCGTCTGATAATTACGCCATCCCTTTCCAGTTCCTCTAAAGCACGTCGGATTGTTCTGATTGAAACATTGCTTTTATTGCGGAAATCATTTTCCGAAGGAATTTTATCTCCACTTTTTAGGTTCATTGTCTTGAGCATTTCAAGAATATTCTCTTTGACCTGCAAAAATAACGGCAAACCGCTATCTGTTGTGATAATTCTTACCATATGCTTCTTTTCCATCTCATCTTATTGCGTCATGACTCTTCTTACACTTATTACTCTTCTCACGTTATAATTATAACCTTATTTACGTTACGGGCGTATTT
>DLIO01000084.1 GCA_002483765.1 Lentisphaeria bacterium UBA7640
TGCGTTTACTTTTTCAATTGACCATGTATTACGATTAGGCGTGGGGATGCGCTTTGCGATAAACACTTTTTAACCGTTCAGAACTGACATGGGTATAAATTTGGGTCGTGCTGATACTGGAATGTCCGAGAAGCTCCTGCACACTGCGAAGATCAGCGCCTGAGTCAAGCATGTGAGTAGCAAAAGAATGCCTGATTTTATGTGGCGTCAAATCATGCGATAAACCCGCAGTCATTAAATAATTTTTCATATTGCGCTGAAATGTGCGCGCAGTTAAGCGCTGCCCCGAAACATTGACAAACAGGGGCGCGACAACACCCTTAGATGGAACACGAACCTGACGCTCGCCCATATAGCGACGCAATGCCGCCGCCGCTGGCCTGCCAAGTGCGCAGAGACGTTCTTGTTTGCCCTTCCCGCGAACCTTAACCACATCAGAGATCAGGTCTATGGCATTAACGTTCAGCGCAATGGCTTCGCCGATACGCAATCCTCCACTATAAATCAATTCCATCATTGCCGTGTCTCGGATCGCAACAAATTGGTTATCGGCCTCGCGGCCCGGGCTATTTGCTCCTGCAGTAATTTGATACTTAAAAGGGGCCTCAAGCAGTCTGATAATCTCTTCGAACGACATCAGTATTGGCAAACGTTTCCCGCGCTTAGGAGTGGTTAAGCCAGAGAAAGGATTTCTTTCGACGACGCTTTCACGTTCTAAGTAACTGAAAAATGAGCGAAGTGCCGAAATTTTTCGCATAATTGAGGCACGATCTAGTTCCATTTCGCTAAACTTAGCCACCAATGATCGAGCACAGTAAATATCGACTTCGCTCCAATTCTCGAAGCTTTTTTCATCTGGGAACATCAATGCCATAAATTGTTCGATATCGCGTTTATACGCTTTAATCGTATGAATACTGGCATTGCGCTCAGCACTCATATACTCAAGAAATTTTTTAAGATCGTTCACTAGTCAAACTCCGTTAGTTTTTTGTAATATAAGGTTGACATTTAAAATAGCTAGTGCTAGTTTCTTAGCCACAACTTAATTTTATATCATCTAAAAGGAGATACTGTATGAAGAAGTTACTTAAAATAGCATTATTAACCTTAATTGGTGTCGGAACTGTCTTTGTGGCGATTGCTCAAGAGGCAAACGTGGAAACCAACAAAGGAAAGGTCAATGCCACCACTTTAAATGTCAGGGTAAAGCCCAGCCAAAATTACACATCTGTCGGGTACTTAAAAAATGCTGAAGAAGTTGAAATTATTCGCAGCAACGGTAGCTGGTTTGAAATCAAAGCTCCAGATAGTGTTGCCGTATGGGTGGCCGCCGATGCTGTCAAAGATGGCAAAATAATTAAAACCACACCACTGCGTGGCGGTCCAGGAGTAGAACACCAAAGCTATCGCCAAGTGCAACTTGGTCAAGAAGTGAAAGTTGTTGATGCAAGTCGCAAACTCTGGTTAAAAATCAAACCGCTTCCTGAATTAACCGCGTGGGTTTCTGCAAAATATATCACAGTCGCTCCATCAGATATCGCTAAAATTCCAGGAGCGAAAGATATCGCTCAAACAGAAAAACCAGAGAAACCCAGCAAAAAAGTGGATCTACCGTATGTGGCTGGAAGCGAAAAATCAGCATCCATGACTGGCGTTATTCAGCCCGTTGATGCTGGATCGGTGATTACTCACGCGCTGTGCAAAAGCTTCAAAGAACCCAGCGCATTAGCCTATATTTTGAGTAAAAAAGTCGACCTCAAAAAGTTCGAAACGAGAAAAGTTAAGATTGAAGGTAAAAGTCGCTTGGTTAGCAATTGGAGCGTACCAGTCCTCGAAGTAGAAAAAATTACCGTTATTACGGACTAAATAACGGCCAAGATGAAATAGATTCCTACTCGGGATACAATAACACATTAAGAAAAGATTTCTGGACTTAAGGCTATTCTTCTGGAAATAACTGAAAACAGTCCATAATTTATATGCATTACTACAGTGAAAACGAGTAAGTTGCATGAATAAAACTTTTATTTGATTCTTTGGCTATACGTATAAAGACGTGAAATTAAAATAACGCATATGAATCAAACGATTACCTGTTAAAAAACACTTTCAGCACAACAATAGTTAAGCACAGTATAATAATTCCAATAATTAAAGCCTTAATGCACCGTTTTAAAGATTCTCTATTAAAAAAAGGTTTGAGGTATATTTGGGGTGGAGGAACTACGCCATTGGGTATTGGGGATGGTTCCATTGGGTTTTGCTTCTCCTGAGGTACTATCGGAACTGTAATTTGTTTGTTTTCTCGCACTTCTCGAGACTTTTCAATAGTTATTTTGGCATTCGGATTTGACACAGTGTAAATTTTTTTGACATTAGATGTACGGTTTATTTTGCCGACGGGCATTTTATCTTGGAGCACAAGGTCAAGGTCAGAAATGAGGTAATCCCAAGAACGATGACGATCAGCGGGATTTTTCAGTGTCATTAATTCTATTAAAGTATAAGCTTGACTGGAAATACTATGTTTAAAAGAATCTCTCTCTGGAAATGGGGTATGCTTTTGCATTCCTATAGTTTTTTCGACAGATTCACCCTGAAATGGAAGTAAGCCCGAAATTAATTGAAAAAGTGTGATGCCAAGCGAATAGATATCACTGCGAAAATCGATATCACTTGAACCGGACAATTGTTCAGGGCTGCCATATTCGGGTGTTCCAAAAACATTACTTTCTCTGTTGTTAGAATCCTGCCATTTGATGACTTTTGAAATACCAAAGTTTAATAAACGTGGCGTGCCATGAGTGTCAAACATGATATTTACAGGCTTGATGTCGCGGTGAATCATCTGATGCTGATCCCATGCGTAACGCAGCGCAGAGGCTATCGCTTTAGTTATTTTCAGGGCTTCATGCTCTGGTATTTTGCGACTCAAACCCTGCGGTGTATTTAATTCAACTTTGTCGATAAATGAGGTTGCTAGATAATAAAATTTGCCAATACGCCCCGCAGAGTAAACGGTAAGAATATTGGGATGCTCCAGTTGAGCGGACATATTAGCTTCTGCGAGGAAACGGTTGACAAAGCGGTCATTGGTTGCCAAGTAAGGCAAAAGGATTTTTAATGCTATCGCACGATTAAGCGATTTTTGTTCTGCTAACCAAACTTCACTTATTCCTCCAATCCCAATACGGCGAACTAGTTTAAATTCGCCTAATATAATTCCAGGATTTAGGCTAGGAATTGGAACCTTTAACATAGCTTCGCATTTCGGACATTTAATGTCCATACCAACATGAGCATTGGAAGCGACAATTTCTGCATCACAGTTTGTGCAATTAAAATTGATGTCGTATTCGTTCATACCTTCCTTTTATCTAACTTTGGAATAAGACAATTTCAACAATCTCTTAGTTCGCTACTAATTTCGTGTTGCTAATATAGATAGTCGTTCACAAGTTTCAAATTAATCAACATTTCACATGAAAGACAAATTCTAAAACGGATGTAATTTTGCACCAAAATGGCATCTTGACTTACATCATATTACGGTTTTAAATTAGCGCGCGCATAATGCGCGCGCGAATTCAAGAGGATTATTTTGCTCTAGATAAGGGCTCAGATGGAAAATTAGTTTCTGCGACTGCCACCAAAAAGACCAGCACGCCACAGATAATAGAGCAAGGTTAGAATCGCACTAACCGCGGCGGCGACATAAGTCATGAACGCAGCATTTAATACTGCACCGGCATCTGCGGCTTCTTTGGGCGAAACAATGCCTGCCGAAACCATCAGTTTTTTAGCACGTGCGCTAGCGTTGTATTCGACCGGCAAAGTAACCAGCGAAAATAGCACAGCAACACTAAAAATTAACGCACCTAACAGGATTAGATTTGGGGCACTAAAAAGAAACCCGATCAAGATAAAAACATAGGATAACGGTGAAGAAATACTGGTTAAAGGCACCATCGCGCTACGCAACCCCAGAGGTGCATAGTTTTTTGCATGCTGAATAGCGTGCCCTGCTTCGTGACAGGCTACCCCGATGGAAGAGAGGCTACGACCATGATAAACGTCAGAAGAGAGTCGCAGCATCTTCGCTGAAGGATCGTAGTGGTCACTTAAAAACCCATTTGCCATTTCAATGCCCACATCGTGGATTCCAGCATCATCAAGTAATCGTTTTGCTGCTTCCGCGCCACTAACCCCAGTTGAAGAGGTGATTTTTGAATATTTTGCAAAAGTCGTTTTGGTCATGAATGATGCATACAACGCGAACAAAAGTCCTGGCAACGCAAATAACAGATACATCGGATCGAAAAACATTTTGGTGTCCTCGGTTTGTTGAAATTTCGAACTTAAAAATGGAGGTTAATTTTAATCGTCGAATATAGCATCGTTTTAAAAAAATCATAGCGGTACACGGCTCAGCAATTAACTCAAAACAGTAATTTTAAACCAAACAATTACCGCTTTAGAATTGTTTTCAAGATAATTATAATTAAGCCCAATATCGCAATAGCAATAATGGCTAATTTTAGACACCATTTTAAAAACTTATGGCTCTGATATGATGAATGTAGTATTGTTGGCGGTGGAGGAATTAAAGCTCCAGGTTTTGGCTTTGGCATTGGAGTTGAAGTTGGTTCGACTTTTGAAGATTTTGCTTGTTGCACTGAAGGAGCTTTGAAAGAACGTTTCCCCGGTGCAACACGACTTCGTTTCATGGTGATTTTAGCGCTCGGAGCAGATACGGTGCAAGTTTTCTCGATATCGGTTGTGCGATTTATTTTGCCAGCGGGCATTTTTCCTTCTAACACTAGATCAAGGTCAGAAATGAGATAATCCCAAGAGCTGTGACGATCATCAGGATCTTTTTGGGTCATTATCTCGATTAAATTGTAACATTGATTGGAGATATTGGAGTGAAAAGAATTTCTGTCTGGAAATGGCGCGTGCCTTTGCATTTCTAGGGTTTCCATCACAGAATCGGCACGGAATGGCACAAATCCAGAGATTAGTTGAAAAATCGTGATACCAAGCGAATAGATATCACTACGGAAATCGATATCGCTTGAGCCAGACGCTTGTTCTGGGCTAACATATTCAGGGGTTCCACAGATATCATTGTCTATATTTTCTGAGTTCTGCGGATCGATAATCTTCGAAATACCAAAATCTAACAAACGCGGTATACCGTGAGTGTCAAGCATAATGTTTGCTGGTTTGATGTCACGATGAATCATTTGATGTCGATCCCACGCGTAACGCAGCGCGAAAGCCACGGCTTTAACTGTCTTTAAAGCTTCGCGTTCAGGTATACGATGGTCGATTCTTAGTCGCGCATTTAATTCTACTCCGTCGACAAACGAGGTCGCCAAATAATAAAATCCACCAATACATCCCGCGGAATAAGCGGTGATAATATTAGGATGATCCAAACGGCCGGACATATTGGCTTCCGCAAGAAAACGGTTGACGAAGCGTTCATTGTTTGATAAATTTGGCAAGAGGATTTTCAATGCAATCATGCGATTGAGCGTTTGTTGTTTCGCCAACCAAACTTCGCCCATGCCGCCAATCCCAATGCGGCGCACCAGTTCGAATTCTCCTAATATCAATCCAGATTCTAGACCAGGGATCGGAACTTTTAACATCACGCCACACTCAGGGCATTCAATATCCATGCCAGCGTAAGCGTTGGGAGCGATAATTTCGACATCGCAATTGACACAAATAAAACTGATATCGTACTCTTCCATACTTTCCTCATTTGTGGCTTCAGAATAAGGCATTGTCAGGAATTAACATTATCTGATCCTGTTGGCAACTTCAAGATGCTAATATAGATATTCGGGCCCCAGTTTCAACCGCGAAAGAAGCGAAAGCCACGAATAAAATGTTGGAGAGTTCGAGAAGGGAAATAGTGAGTTGCCTAAATTTATTAGGAATTATCATAAGCTATTGTAGAAAAGTTTAGTTTGCTCAAAAATAATTCAACTTAACGATATAAATCTTGGTGTTCGATTGATGGTTTATTGAAATACATTGTGCAATATAAATAATTCAAAATACAATCTAACATATAATTTTTAAAGACGCGTTCTTAAAAAACAGACTGCAAATATGCTTGTATTTTCTATCTATAACAAGCATATTGAGATGAAATTCATAAAGAAAAAATCACAATGTTTTTGGAGTAATATTGATGGAAGGAGCAACAAAGTATTTGGAAATTGCACGCGTAATGACGGATGCCGCGCGTGAAGCTGTTTTTTTGCAGGACGCATTGGAGGTTATACCGGAAATCTGCGAAATTGAAAAACGTTTTTTTATGGCATTGATTCTCGAGCTTAAACGGCTTGAAAAAGATGAACTGACTCAAGATGAAATTCACAGTATTTTTAATTTTGTCAGTGCCGCTTCTGGGAGTGCGGTTTGCGGTTGGCATGCCAATACTGAAGCAGAATTCAATTTTGATGATATTTTCAACGATGAAGCCGCTATAAACGCCAGCGAAGCTGTGGTGATCGAACTGCGAAGTAGCGAGGTTGCGCGAATAATGGCTGATGCTTTTTTAGGTATTGCGCAAAATGACATTCTGGAAATAACTCCCGATCCAATGCTCGCACTGCTAGAAGCTTTGAAATGGAATTGGCGGATCTCTGCACATTTGGCCATCGGTGCATTGGGAGAAGATGAATAATGTTGGCTATTGCTGCTGAAACTGGAATTATGTCTGGTGCGACACCAGAGCGCTTGGTAGTGGCTCTGATTTTGATTTTGTTTGCCGGACTGGTCGGAGGGCTTGTAGCTCAGAAGTTGCACCAGCCACTGATTCTCGGTTATATCTTAGTCGGGGCGTTAGTGGGGATTCCGTATAAAATATTCTCTGATGCTTCATCCGATGTCGCTTTACAGGCGACAGCCAACATTGGCGTTGCCCTGCTGCTATTCTCAATGGGTTTAGAGTTTTCGAAAAAAGATATTAAGCCGATTTACAAAGTTGCGGTTTGGGGTGCACTGATTCAGGTATTATTGACTTTAGGCATCGCGTTTGGCATTGGTAAAATGCTAAAGCTTAATACCATTCCGGCACTATTGTTTGGAGTCGCGTTTGTCTCTACTAGTACCGCTGTTATCCTCAAGGTATTAGTCAGTAGAAACCGCATGGGAACTCTTTCAAGCCAAGTGATGATTGGTATGTCCATTGTTCAGGATTTAACCGTGATACCATTGATGATACTGATTTGTAACATGAACAAATTGAGCGATGGTTGGTTTTTGTTCGCCAAACCACTGGTACTTGGCACCGTTTTTATGGTGGTGATGATGATGTTTGGCACGAAATTTGTGCCGTGGTTATTGAAGTTTGTCGCTCGTTGGAACTCCAAAGAGTTGTTTTTATTAGCGGTAACAGCGATAAGCCTTGGGATTGGGTATATATCGGATAGGATGGAACTATCGTTTTCATTCGGAGCATTCCTGGCAGGGATTGTACTCAGCGATTCAGATTATGGGAAAAAAGCACTTTACGAGATGATGCCTGTCCGTGACCTATTCAGTATGCTTTTTTTCGTCTCTGTCGGGATGTTGCTGGACTGGCAGGTTTTAAGAGATAATTTCACTTTGATTATGGGATTGATGTTATTAACCAGTTTGGCGCGTACCATCCCACTTGCCGCGATTACGGCGTTCTATGGATATCGCAATGTGATTCCGGTGGCGATGTTATTTGGAATGACGGCAACTTCAGAAATTGCATTTGTGGTGATTGAACATGGATTGAGCAATGCATTTTTCTCTAAAGAGATTTATGCATTGATTTTATGTGTGGTGGTTTGTTCGATGTTATCCGCGCCACTGCTGGATAATCTTATCAATCCAGTTTACAAGTTGTTACGCAAAACAGTTTGGAAATCTCCAATTAGTACAATTACCATTCCCGAATCAGGTTTACGCGATCACGTTATTATCACCGGAAGCGGCGCGATGGCGCGTTCAATTGCGACTTTACTTAAAAGATTACAGCTACCGTATCTGATTATCGATTCAGACCATTTGTCATTTCAGCACAATCAGAAAGAATCGTTAGTTTCTATTTACGGTGACCCGCATCAAGAGGTCATTTTAAATTCAGCAGGAATTGGGCGAGCCAAAATTTTATTGGCAGTTGCCGCTGGTTTCAGTGAAAACCTAACCGTAATCCGTTCTGCACGGGAATTACATCCAGATTTACCGATTGTCACTCGTGCCGATTCCGATGATGAAGTGAAAATGCTTCATGGCTATAAAATTTACGAAGTAGTGCAGCCCAAATTGGAGGCCAGCTTGGAGATAATCCGTCAAGCATTGCTGAAGATGGAGGTGCCGGCAGCCGAGATTCAGAATTATTCAGACAAAGTTCGTCTCGACCACTATCGGCCACTACTTGAAGCACGTTCAGATTATCAATTATTAAGCAGGATGCGCAGTTTTGTTGGTTTGGCAGAGTTGCATTGGGTGCTGATTCCGAATGACAGTCCGCTGAAGGAGTTGACCTTAAAAGAATCGCGCATCCGGAGCGAAACTGGAGTTTCTATCGTCGGCGTAATGCGAGATGGATGTTTTATCTCTAATCCTGGACCCGAATTCAAGCTTGCGGCTGGTGACATGTTAGCGGCGATTGGTACTCTTGAACAAAACCAAGTATTTGAAAATATGGCTATTACAACGCCGATTGAAGAAAAGTCGGAAAATATCGACTCAATCCCATTAAAAGCTTAAACCATTAAATCTAATATTGTATTAATATTTTGATCATTTATCGTGGATTCAAAACAATGTAAGTTTAGTCTTTAATTTGCGCGCGCATTATGCGCGCGCGAATTGAACTTAAAAGTTAGGTAAAGTGCGGCTATTAAATCCGGTTGCGCACTACATTGTACCAGCCGAATATAATAAATCCTAAAGTCGGTAACATTCCGGCGACAAAAGGAGGAAGTACGCCCTGTTTCCCAAGCATAAGAAATCCCATAGAAACCACGTAATAAACCACAATAATTACAATTGAAGAGATTACTGCTGCCATAATGCCAGAGCGTTCATTTTTAGTTGCGAGCGGAATTCCGAGGAACACAGCGAGAAAGCATGACCACGGATATGCCAAACGATACCACAACACCGATTCGAAAATTGCACGGCACCGCGGAGCCATGTTTTTAGTTTTCCGCAAAACGTCCCAAATAACCCAGATTGGCAACTCATCTTCATCTTTTACTGCGTTCAAAATATCGGTAGGAGTTTCAGTTATCTCTTCTCTAGTGTAAGTCATTTCATTAAGCTTTGATGATGCTTTGGGCATGAGACCATCTGTACTGTATGGCGTTTTGGTCACATTATGAAAAACCCAACCCTTCTTAGAGTCGAACTCCGAAGAATCAGCCATAATATCCCACTCAAGTGAACCATCGCTTCGGAACGACTTGAGCGTCGCTTGGTTTTGTTTACCATCTACGTCAAAATATTTAAAAAGCCAAGTGCGTTTCTTATCCGGACTGCGATAAGTTAACATTTTTTGGAATGACAAAGATTCTTCCTTGGATTTGGTTGCCGCAACCTTGAGGATTACTGCTTCGCGTTCGGTATATGGAATTAACATTTCGTTGAACCAAAAATTAAGTCCGGTGACAAATAATCCAACAATAAAAATAGGGCATCCGCAACGCATGAGCGACAATCCAGAAGCACGCATCGCGGTTACCTCCATATGCTTGCCAAACATTGCCATGGTCCACATGCAACTTAGTAACATTGAAATCGGTAGCACAAAACGGATATTACCCGGCAATTTTAAGATAAAATACTGGATAGTGCGCGCCATCGGCACCTTACTGTCTAGAAAATCGCTAAGATCATTGAAAACATCACCGAGCAAGAACAAAACGATAAACACCAACATCAAAATGCACGAATAAACCATGAATTCGCTAAAGATATAAAAGTCCAACGTTGGTAGGAAAAACCACTTTCTTTTTACCGGATAAAGTTCCGTTGTTAAATTCATCTTTTCCATGCATGCTCCGAGTTATTTTATGAACTTAGAATATACTACAATTTAACACAAAAAAAAGGAACAAAAGCGTTTCTGGAATGTCTTCGCGTGAGGATATTCACGCTATAGGCAGGAATGTCGATGTTACCTTCTTACGTCTCCTCTGTTTTATGCTCTTATTACAATGAGATTTTCGCAATAATTTTATTGGTTTCGTCAATTAAAGCCGTTGCATTCTGGCTCAAATTGACAGCATCAAGATCAACATTTCCACAACATAGTTTTATTAATGCCACCAATTCATCCCTCATATCTAGTTTAATCTTAAGTTGATCAATCAATTTCACGTCAAACTTCGATGGTTCAGTCTCTGGCAATTCATTCATGCCTAAAACGGAAAGCGCATTAACGGAGATATCAATACTCTCCTTCGCCGGTGAAGTTGCTTCCTCTTCAAAACCGCCAGCGAACAGCACACTTGCCATCTTTAATTGCCGTTCCGCACGTTTCAGAATATTCTGTGCCATTTTCACTTTTTGTGCAGTTATATCGGGTTTAGGCTTCGACATGCTTTCGGTCTTGTATAGCGCCGCAGATACTTTTTCGTTAATGGTGATCAACCCTTTTTCTGCCAAGTTTTGAAGTAATTGGTAGGTCGCTTCGTCAACAACAGTAATATCTTGGTGGTGAACGCGGTTATTGGTTTTTGCAATCACTTGGGCTAGATGAGACGCAGTATCTTTAACTTTATTTGAAACGGCGAATACAGACTTAATTTCATTGGTCGCTTCGTCAATAATTGACGCACAAAGTTTCGTATTTTCTCCAGCATCAAGTCTTATCTCCTGTTCAAATTGTTCCACCGCTGATACATCTTTTGGCGGCGCGGCTACCGTGGTATTCATGATCTCTGCGAGCCGTTCGATAAAAGTATTTCTAGCATTAGGGCTCTCTATTAAGTCGATATCGCCACGGCCATCCAGAACGCCATCAGCGAGCCCCTGTTTAAACTTAAGAGTTGCGATCATTTTATGTTCAATGGTTCCCTCCGCGACCAGATTGATAACATTGACTACGTTTTTCTGGTGTTTCCGCCAAGCACGCGCAATCCGCTGTTCCAATCTTGCAGGATTCCATGGGAGGTCCATATTTATAACCACGCTGGCGGCTTGAAGGTTTAATCCGAGTCCACCGGAATCAGAAGATAAAAAGACCCTACAATCGAGATCGTTTTTGAATTTCTTGATTTCGTCGCGCCGCTTATTCTGAGGAACAGATCCGACATGCCATGCAAAATCGATCTTATTTTCTTTGAGTTGCACCTGAACCAAATCAAGCATTCTGACCCATTCAGAAAAAATTATTACTTTTCGCCCCGGATCATTGTCCCAGAGATCAGTCAAAATCTTTAAGAGTTCGTCAACCTTGGGCGAGTCGGTGATTTCCTGATCCATGATATAACAGCTGTCGCAAAGCATTCTCATGCACGCGAGCCAGCGTTGCAAACGTTCGTGTTCCTCTGGCCTCAGGGGACGTTGTTCGGCAATACGCATTAAGATTAAAACCCGATAATCATATTCACTGTAACGCTTGCTTTGTTCCGGCGTCAATTTAACAAAATAGTTGTTGTCAATTCTTTCTGGCAGTTGTTCGGCGATCTCATCTTTACGACGCCTCATCATAATCGGCTGAATTTTTTCATGTAGTTGCCGCAAGTTTTTGAACCCGTCGGTTTTTCCCTCAATGTCAAAGTCATAGTATTGGCGATTGAAGCGGAAGAGGCTACCGAAAACCGTATTGTCAATATAATCAACGAGAGAATATAGTTCCTCAATTCTATTTTCCAGCGGCGTGCCGGTTAAAACAAAAGCAAAACGAGACTGTAGTTTTTTAATACTCTGTGCCGTTTTAGTTTTCCAATTTTTGATCCGTTGAGCTTCATCGAGAATAACCAGATCTGGGGTAAAGTCTTGATTGACTTCATTATAATCGCGAACAATCTGTTCGTAATTGGTAATCAGAAAAAAATTTGCACAATTTTTATAAGCATCCAGTCGGAATTTACGATCCCCGAACAATACCGTCGAAGATAAACTGGTAAACTTATTGATCTGCTCTTCCCATTCTGCCTTCAACGAAGCCGGGCAAATTATCAGGACGCGTTTTATATTATGAATATTGCGTAAAACATTTGCCGCTGCAATGGCTTGTACGGTTTTTCCCAAACCCATTTCGTCCGCGAGCATGGCGCGTTCTGTAAAAGCGAGATGGAGCATCCCGTCAATCTGATAATCATACAGAGGAAAACGGAGAAACTCAGCCTCCCCTGCCACTTTTCTCAATTCCACGGCATACTTTTTCTGAATTTCCTGGTTATGACGTTGGCTACTTAATTTCCCGGCCAGTTCTAAAACCGCCCCGGATACGCGGATTTCATTTCTGACTTTGCTGGAAGCTTGTTCGTAATCCCGGAGAAAAACCTGAAGAGTGTTCTCAATCGGCTTTTTGAAATTATTAGAAATATCCAAATATTTTTTCAAAAAAGTCATCGCCACCGTGGCCGGTTTAGGTGGGAACTCAATGGTTAATTGCGCATCGCTGCCGAAATCTACAAATATTTCAATAAAGGGCGAATCTTTTTTCTTCGCCTTGATTTTAGATAAAACTTTCTCAATGTGTTTACAAGTGCCTAGCGAATTTTTTTTAAAGTCCGGACACGAACAGTGATTAAAGCATTTTTGCAGAGAACGAATCTCCACTTTATACTGCACTGGATTATCGTTATCTTTTTTGGAAATCATATAATCGGCGAAGACATTACTACCTTCGCTAATACGTTTGACGATCATTGATTCGGTTAATGCCCGGGATTTTCGCAGTTTAATTTCATGTTCATCGGTAGTATTCCAACTAGGATATTTTGAATGTGGTTTCTTATTTGACTTTTTCACGTAAATCTCTCATTTGTATTTTGGGTTTAACTTTTTTTACGTATTAGAATTATGAAAATATAAAGGTATCAACGCTTGAAATCAAGAATATTTGGAAAGAAATTGAAAATTGAAAGAGGGTTCCGTCCATGACTGACCCGGCTCCCCCGACTCCCCAACTCTTTACTGCCGGATACTGAATTCGCGGCGATATGCCAAAGGAGAGATATTGCGATGTTTTTTGAAGATACGCGAAAAATAAAATTCATCATCGAACCCACAAAGATTAGCCAGTTTTGCGATCGGTTCGGAGGTTTCGACCAACAGTTTAACGGCTAGATGCAGCCGGCTGTTGATTAGAAATTGTTGCGGTGGTAATCCCGTATATTGTTTGAATAGCCTGCGGAAATGCGTGGGCGAAATATACATATTTGCCGCTTCTTTAGTGAAATCCCACTCCAAATGGGGTTTTTCACGAAGCGATTTATAAAGGCTTTTTAATTTCAGTTCGTGATGTGCTGGTAGCGTGTTGGCGAAGTCTTGTTGTTCATGTAACTGCAAAAGTAAATTTTCTAAAAGCGCTACCGCTCTGTCGTGATGGCGGTATTCATAGTTTAACGTTTTATTCAACAACGTCATGGTTTCCATAAAACGTTCCGGATGAATAATTTTGATCAAAGGTTGTTCTGGATTGATCGGCATTAATCCACTTTCGCGAAAGCGTTCAGCGCGTTTTCCGCTAAAACAAACAAAATTGTGGAAACGCGGTTCGCCGTTTACCGAACCATACTGAAAACGTGGTCCCGGCCAAGTTATAAATGCCCACGAACCTTCAACTTTAAATTCCAAGCGTTCGTCGAAAATCAGGTGCAAGCCACCGCTGTGGTTGTATTGAATCCCATAATAATTAGGAAAAATACGGTCGTGCATGGCATAATGGTCTTCAGCCATGCCTTTGCCGATAAATTTAAGTCCGTCAAAATAATTCATGTTCATAAAGTCCATAAAGTTGCATATTTTATCTATTCACAAATATAATTCTGGTTGTATATTTTATCCAGTTAGAAATTATAATAGTTTCTTATCTTCCAATAAATTTAAAAAAACAGAGTGGTGGAAAAATGAAATTTGGAATTGCTGATTACGGAATGAATGTTTGGCACGGCGGCCTTTACAGTGTTGAGGATCGTCTCTTGACGCTACGCGAACTTGGTTACAACGGTATTGAGCGGATTGAAGCGGTCAGCGCGTCAGACGCTATCAACAAAGCAACACTTTATCGCCAACTCGGTATGGATTTTTCAACCTGTCGCGGACCAAACGTGCAAGCCGGCATCGAATGGACTTGTGGTTTGGGTAAAGAATATGTGTGGTTAACTCCTGGACAAGTCAATCGCGAAGTGGATTTTGACGTTTATTGTCGCCGCGCCAACGAAATGATCCGTGTTTGTGCGAAATTTGGTTTGAAAGCCGCACTCCACAATCACATGAATCAGCGCATTGAGAATCAGAATGAACTCGATAAATTTATGGAAAAATGTCCGGACGCCGGACTTCTTTTGGATACTGGACATCTCAGCGCCGCTGGAGGAGATGTTATCGGAACCGTGAAAAAATATTTCAAAAACATTGTCGCAGTCCATTTGAAAGATGTTGAATTGACAGGAGATCGGGATGAAAACGGTCGTGCTGTAGAATGGCGTTTTTGTGAATTGGGAACTGGCAACGACGGGCTGGATAATGCCGCCGTCATGCATGAATTGGTCAAACGTGGTTACGACGGTTGGGTTCATATTGAACACGACGCTCATCAGCGCGAACCGCTGGACGATCTCAAGGTTAGCTTAGAATTTCTTCGCGACGCCGGTTTTGTAAAAAAATAACTTGGAGCTTTAACAAAATGAAACCTTTTAATCCGATAAAAATTGGTTTGGCTGGCGTCGGACGCGCCGGTTACAGCATGCAACCCATCGAAGTGGAAAAGACCGAAGGCCGTTTTGAATTCGTCGCGTGTTGCGATACTGAGATGGAGCGTTGTGACAAATTCGCAGAAAAATTCAATAAATCCTGCAATAAATATACCAGTTATGACGAAATGCTGAAAGATCCGGAAGTCGAATTGGTCTCTGTCGCGGTGCGTTCACCCGAACACACTGAATATTCGATTAAGGCGTTGCAGGCCGGCAAATATGTTTTTTGTGAGAAACCGATTGCTTTAACTCTGGACGAAGCACTAAAACTCAAAGCTGCGTCGAAAAAATATCCGGGCAAACTCTTTCTTCGTCACAATCGGCGTTTTGAACCGTGCTACAACCATATTCGCGAAATTATGGATTCTGGAATTCTAGGAAATATTTTCCAGATTCGGTTGCGCCGCAACAGCTACCAACGCCGCGACGATTGGCAAACGCTGATTGAATGTGGTGGCGGGATGCTCAACAATTGGGGCCCGCATATTATCGATCATTCGTTACATCTGTTGGAATCACCGGTCAAAAAGGTCTGGAGTCGTCTTCGTCGAGTCGCCGCTGTCGGTGACGCGGAAGACCATCTGACTGTTATTTTCGAAGGCGAAAATGGACGGTTGATTGATATGGAAATCAGCGGCGGTGCTGCTATTACAGAACCAATTTACCAGGTTTATGGCGATCGCGGCGCGTTGGTTTCACAAGATGAAAAAGAACTTAAAATGCGCTATATTGATCCCGAACAAAAACTCCAGGATATTAAAGCCAAAAAGGAATCGCCACCTTTAGACACCGGTTTTCGTAATCCCGAAAAACTGGACTGGATTGAAAAAACCATCCCAGTAGAACCGTCCAGTAAATGTGAAACCTGGCATATCTGGAATCATATGTATGATGCGATACGCAACGGCGTGACTTTTCCAATTACCATTGACGAAGGCGTCGAAGTAGTCAAATATACTGAAATGGTACGCAAAGGCTCCGGCTTCGAAAGATAACGCCGAGCCAGCAAAAACATTAATGGGCACTAATTGGGATAAAGGAAAAAAGGTCGAGAAAAATCTGTAAATGCCGGTTTAAATTAGCGCGCGCATAATGCGCGCGCGAATTCAAAATGCTTCCTATCTGTGTTAATTTATGTCCATCTGTGGTTAAAATGCCTTTCCCCACTCCTCTGTGGCTTTGTGTCAAACCCCATCTTAGCGAGCACTAGAACCTTTGATAAACTCGAGGTCAGATAATAGGTCGGCTTGGGCGGCGTGGTCTTGAGCGTGGTCGGAGATTGCTTTTTCGAGCATTGCGATGACGTCTGCAATCGGGAGTTTAGTCAGGATGCGTCGACGCACCTTGGCAGAACGCCCATCGGAACCAACGACATAACCTGCTGTGCGTAGCGGTTCAGGGAGTAAAATTTCGATTTCTGGTTCTGCTGCTTTTTCGATAATTTCAGGTTCTGGAATATCTTCTGGAACTTTTTCCAACGCTTCTTTAACGGTGCTTAAATCGATAAACTCGAGTGCGCGGTTCAGGGCCCGCATCAATAATGGAACCGAGGAGTCGCTGGTTTCGCCTAGGATATTCCATTCTTGCGCCAGATCGAGGTCTTGCGGAACACTGCGGCCGTATTTGAAAATATTGCCGATATTGCGTTGTGCCGGGGCGTAGCCCTGTTCGGCGGCGCTCAAAAAACAGGCAGCAGCAATCCGGTAATCGTGTTCCACTCCCAATCCTTGGCGATACATTTCGCCGAGGTTATTCAATGCGGTGGGGTCGGATTCTGCCGCCGCGCGGCGGTAGTGCAGCAACGCTTGCTCAAAATCCCTTTCAGCTCGACAAATATCCCCTTGGCGGTTTTCGTTCGCAGAATCAATCATCTTTTCGGAACATTCCTCCAGTCCACTCTTTTTCACTTTGACAATATTCCATTTTTAGTCCAATTTCCTCGAATTCTGATTGAAGTTCTGGAAATTCCTCGTGTAAAATTCCAGCGAGAATCAGATAACCGCCGGGCCGCACCCAACCCGAAATCAATTCGCGATGCGCCGACAAAACTCGTCCTAAAATGTTCGCCGCAACTAAATCATAGATTCCACAGTGGCGTCCGAACTGAGTCAGGTCAGCGGTTTCGAATTCGATGTCAGTTTGGACGAAGCCATTTTTTCCTGCATTCTCAATCGCGATTCGCACGGCCTCTGGGTCATTGTCAAAGCCGATCACTGGGTTGTAACCCAGTTTTTTGGCAGCAATTGATAAAATACCAGAACCGCATCCCGCGTCAAGAAACGAATTCATATTCGGCATTCCGGCCAAGCGGTCAATCATACGCAAGCAAAATGAGGTTGTGGCGTGTTTTCCGGTACCAAAACTCATGCCGGGATCAAGATCAACCACCACTTGTTCAGGTTTGGGTTCGTATTTAAGCCAGCTCGGGCGGATCACTAAACGGTCGGTAACGTGTTGGATATCAAAGAATTTTTTCCATACTTCAGCCCAGTCTTCGCGTTTCATTTCAAAACAATCCACAGCACCAGGATACCAACCGCATTCAGTCCATAATTGACGTTGTTCCTCGATTTTAATTCGTGCCGAATCCGCTTCTTCAGGAGTGTCAAAATAAAAAGTATGGAATGCAATATCCGCCTCACGATCATCCCATGAACTGAAATCCCATCCCAACGCATTCAGAAATTCATCCGCTAAATCTGGAGTTCCAGAATTGTCGGTAATTTTGCAACAGTAAAGAATGTCATTCATAATCAAAATCCTTTTGTTTTAAGGAACTGACGCGAAATAATCTGTTGGAAGAAACCAAGTTATTTCTTGACAGTGCCTAAGTTAATTTTATCTTAAAATAAAGCCTTTTAAAAATTTCTAATTGGAAGCCATTTGAGTATTTGTTGAATCCGTTTGTCCCAAAATTCCCAAGTATGCGTACCCGGTCCCTCGTCATAACTGTAATCGTAAGCATTGAGCGATTTGATCAAGTCACGAAATGCGATATTTTCCTGATACAAAAAATCTTCTGTCCCACAGATCTGCATGATTTTAGGGCGTTCTTGTTCAGGAAGTTGTGCAGTTTTGATTGCCAATTTAGTAAGATCGCAGTCATCAGGAACTTTACGGTCGGGGCCGAAAAATCCGTCTGCTTCTGGCGAACGATTCCCGCTATCCAGCCTGTTCAAAAATCCAGCCATATCGGTTACCGAGGAGATTCCTGCGCCTGCCGCATAACGGTCAGGGCAACGCAACGCTAATTTCAGCGCGCCGTAACCGCCCATTGAAAGTCCTGCAACAAAGGTGTCTTCGCGCTTCGTGCTGATCGGGAAAAACTCCGCCACGATTTTTGGTAATTCTTCACTAATGAATGTCCAGTATTTAGCTCCAGTTGCTAGGTCAGTATAGAACGAACGTGCGGCGCCTGGCATGATCACCACCAAATCCATGTCGGCAACATAACGCTCAATTGATGTGCGACGACTCCAGACGGAGTGGTCGTCACTCATGCCGTGGAGCAAATAGAGTACCGGATATTGCTTGCGTCCGCCGCTCGATTTCATTCCAATCTGTGAAGAAACACGCTGTGGGACGATCACATTCATCGAGCATGCCATCCCGAGTGAATCGGAGTGAAAAGACGTGTTAAAAAAAGCCATTGGTAAAAACCTTTTTGGATGAATAATATGTTAAAGAGGTACCTCTATTTATTCATTTTTTAAAGAGATGCCCGATTGTTAATAAGCTTCAAAACTCCGGATGAAATTTCATTCGTTAAACTACTGTTCTGTGATGAACTTTTCAAATTAGCTACCGAAATAAGGGTGTGTTGTTTTTGAAATTAGTTTTATCGTCACATTAAGCGGGAACGCAACGCGCTGTGTGTGTTTTTTACTGGTTAACAGGCTATATTTCTATATGAAGAAGCTGAAAAAAATATTATTTATCCATCCTAGTTTTTCTGGGCAATTTCGTTACCTGATGGCACACTGCGCAAAATCGTCGGAGTATCAGGTGGATTTTATCACTGAAGCATTGCCATGTGGCTTTTCAGGCGTCACCATGCACCAGATTACTGATACGCAGTCGCAACGTTCAGAGAGTACAGCCGTGGTTTTACGGAAACTATGTTCCCAAGGTTACAGGCCGGATGTAATTGTTTGCCATTCCGGTTGGGGTCATGATTTGTATGTTGCAGAAATTTTTCCAAGTGTTCCGGTTTTAAGTTATCCTGAATGGTTTCATCCAGAGGGCGATCCGCGCAATGAAATATTATTGAAAGCGCTTGAACATTGTAGAGCGGCATTAGTTCCTACTCAATGGCAAAAATCACAATTTCCAGCTCAATTCCAAGAAAAAATTAAGATTATTCATGAAGGGGTAGATACGGAATATTTCAAACCAGATGACGATGCGGTGTTCAGTTATCACAAACATCAGTTTAAGCATGGCGATGAAGTAATAACCTATGCGGCGCGCGGCTTGGAACCGATACGGGGTTTTCCTGAATTCATGCGCGCCTTGCCAGAGATTTTGCGTGCGCGTCCAAAAGCTCGAGTTATCATTGCCGGCGATGAACGCAACTGTTACGGCCTTGCTCATCCTTCTGGAAAGAGTTGGCGTTCGGTGCTTGAAAAAGAACTAAAATTGCCGTCGGAACGAGTGATTTTTTGTGGAAAAGTCGGTGAATCATATCTACTAAAAATATTTCAAATTTCATCATTGCATATCTATTTGAGTCGTCCGTTTATATTGTCATGGTCAGTACTGGAGGCAATGTCAACGGGTTGCTTAGTACTCGGAAGTGCTACCGAGCCGGTATTGGAAATATTACACAATCGTCAAAATGGCATCACTTGTGAGTTGAATAGTACCTCCATCGCGCAAAACGTTATCGCCATATTAGAGAACCCGGAAAAATTCCAGCTCTATCGAAAGGCCGCCAGACAATTCATTGAACAGAATTTCAATGCTAAAACTTGTGTTCAGCAACAGTTGAAGTTATTGCAGAGCATAACTGATGTTTAAATCTCAGTCAGCGAGCAAATGATATAAAATAGGTTCTTCTGCATTTGATGTA